>NZ_AKJO01000078.1:0-64063 GCF_000282295.1 Pseudomonas sp. GM33 | reverse complement strand
TTCGGCAGCTCCTACAGGGGAACGCGTGCACCACCAACAAAATCCGCCAGCCCGCCATCGCCAGCAAGCCGGCTCCTGCCGTTATCGGTGCTCCCCGGAATTACGTGAACAACCTATTAAAAGCACTCTCAACAAACCGAGATGATTTCCTTCGGCCGCTTAGTGACCAGTCGGTTTTCATCGCGAACACAATGACTTCCCGTGTCGATATCAGACACGGATGTGGCGTGATCAGGTAACTGAATCATCGGACAAGCCGGGTAAGGTGGCGCACCTTTTCATCGAAACGACCACGTCACGATGATGGGCTTGATAAGAACTGCAGCGTTTGAAGGGTGCTTCCTTCAGGAAGCCCGGCAGGCAGCAATGATGATCTGTTGCCCTATCCATCCGCTTAAATGTCGATCGGCAGAGAATAAAAAACCAATGATTAGCCCGAGCTCCAAGGATTCGAGTGGCCAATTGGCGCAGGGCTTCAAGCCTCGTCACGTAACAATGCTGTCAATCGCCGGTATTATCGGCGCCGGTTTGTTCGTTGGTTCAGGACACGCCATTGCGGCGGCTGGCCCGGCGGTGCTGCTGGCCTATCTGTTCTCTGGCCTGCTCGTCGTTCTGGTCATGCGCATGCTCGGTGAAATGGCGGTGGCCAACCCGGACACCGGCTCTTTCTCCACCTATGCCGACCAGGCCATCGGCCGTTGGGCCGGCTTCACCGTCGGTTGGCTCTACTGGTGGTTCTGGGTGCTGGTGATCCCTATCGAAGCGCTGGCCGCCGGTCATGTATTGAACCAGTGGTTTCCCCAGATCGATGCCTGGCTGTTCGCCCTGGTGTCGATCATTGCACTGGTGGTGACCAACCTGTTCAGCGTGTCCAAGTACGGCGAATTCGAGTTCTGGTTCGCCATGGCCAAGGTCGTGGCGATCATCGGTTTCATCGGCGTGGGTTTTGCCGTGTTGATGGGCTGGGTACCCGATCGGGAAGTCAGCGGATTGAGCGGCCTGATGGCCGAGCACGGCGGGTTTGCTCCAAACGGGTTGTCGGCGGTAGTCGGCGCCTTCATCACCATCATGTTCAGTTTCATCGGTACCGAAGCGGTCACCATCGCCGCCGCCGAATCCGACAATCCCTCGCAGAACATTGCCAAGGCCACCCGTTCGGTGATCTGGCGCATCGGGGTGTTTTACCTGCTGTCGATTTTCGTGGTCATCTCCGTGGTGCCCTGGAATGACCCGCTGCTGGCTTCGGTAGGCTCCTACCAGCGGGCGCTGGAAATCATGAACATTCCCCACGCCAAGTTCATGGTGGACGTGGTGGTGCTGATCGCCGTGGCCAGTTGCATGAACTCCTCGATCTACATTGCCTCGCGCATGCTTTATTCGCTGGGCCGTCGCGGCGATGCACCGAAGGCACTGAAAGCGACCTCCTCCGAAGGCGTGCCGCGGGCAGCAGTCATTGCCAGCACCGTGTTGGGCGCGGCGATCACCGTGTGGAGCTACTTCATGCCTGCCGGGTTGTTCGAGTTCCTGCTGGCCAGTTCCGGCGCGATTGCCTTGGTGGTGTACCTGGCCATTGCGGTGTCGCAGCTGCGCATGCGCCGGATGTTGCGTCGGCAGAACGTCGAGCTGACCTTTCGCATGTGGCTGTTTCCCTGGCTCACCTGGTTGGTGATCCTGTTCATCTGCGCGGCGCTGGCCGTGATGATGGCCTCCCCTGATCACCGTACCGAAGTGAGCACGACCATTGGCCTGGCGCTGGCGATCTCCTTTATCGGCCTGGTGACATCGCGTCACCCTGCGCAGGCTGCGAGAGTGACATCGGTGGGATAAAGCCCGGGAGGTAGTTGCGCCGAACCTGATACCCCCTACGCCAGGACTGGGGGTATTACCCGCTCCTGTATCTCAGGCCGTCATCGCTTTTTGTGAGGACATGACCACGATGTCATCGAACTCCACCGTGTCCGACGGTAAGACTCAATCCGTCGGTTTTCTGCTGCTGGACAAATTCACACTCATTTCCCTGGCGTCCGCAGTAGAGCCACTGCGCATGGCCAATCAGTTGTCGGGGCGAGAGCTATATCGCTGGCATACGTTCAGCCCCGGTGGAGAGCCTGTCTGGGCCAGTGACGGCGTGCAGATCACTCCGGATGCTTCATGGAAAAATCCATTGGTGGCGGACACTGTAATCGTGTGCGGCGGTATTGGAATCCAGAGCGTGATTACCCGCGAGCACATTACCTGGCTGCAAGCCCTGGCGCGTCAATCCAGGCGGTTGGGAGGCGTGTGCACCGGTAGCTGGGCGCTCGCAAAAGCCGGGCTGCTCGACGGCTACGAGTGCAGCGTGCATTGGGAATTTCTGGCGGCCATGCAGGAAGCTTTCCCGCGGGTCAGCATCAGCGCGAGCCTGTTCACCCTCGACCGAAACCGCTTTACAAGCTCCGGCGGAACGGCCCCCATGGACATGATGCTGCACCTGATCGGTCGCGATCATGGTCGAGAATTATCCGCCGCCATCTCCGAGATGTTTGTCTACGAGCGCATACGCAATGAACAGGACCATCAGCGCGTTCCCCTCAGGCATGTACTGGGAACTCATCAGCCCAAGCTGCAGGACATCGTCGCGTTGATGGAGGCCAATCTCGAGGAGCCGATCGACCTGGATAACCTTGCAGAATACGTTGACCTGTCACGTCGACAGCTGGAGCGGCTATTTCAGAAATACCTGCACTGTACGCCGTCACGCTACTACATGAGGTTACGTCTTGTTCGAGCGCGACAACTGCTCAAGCAAACATCATTGTCGATCATTGAGTTGGCGTATGTATGCGGTTTCGTGTCGACACCCCATTTTTCCAAATGCTATCGCGAGTACTTTGGTGTTCCACCCAGTGAAGAGCGTTCCGGCTCGGAAATGAATCGCAAATTGGCAACGCCTGCAACGACGCAGCCGTCATTGACCAAACCGCCGACAGCGCTCGACCAGGCACGAAACGAATCGACCTTTGCCAGTGTTCGCATGATGGATCGTTCCGGTTTGGCGGAGTCGTGCTGATGGGACCGCCCGGCCGCACCCTCCGTAGGGCATGAGTTTACTGCGCAATGATCGCCATCGACGCCACTACAAATCCCGAGCCCAGGTCTGGCTGACGAGGTCTTTACCGAAACTATGTACCTGTTCCTCCTCGACCAATTGAAAACCCGCCTTTTGATATAGCTTTCGGGCATCGCAAAGCACGCTGGTTGTCCAGAGGATCATGCTCCTGTATCCAGCGTGCCGGGTAAACCGGAGGCTCTCTTCCAGCAATCGATTGCCGATTCCCATGCCTCTGGCACTCGCATCCACATAGAGCATTCGCAGTTTGGCGGTCGTCTCGTCATGTCTGACGACAAAGACTGAACCGATGACTTTGCCATCTTTTTCCGCGATCCAGCATCGCTCGCAGGACGGATCGAATTCGCGAAGGTATTTGGCGACTATTTCTGCCACCAGCGCTTCGAACTCCGAATTCCACCCATATTCGCGGGAATAAAGTTGAGCTTGCTGTTGAACGACAATTCCCATGTCACCCGCTACAGGATCGCGCAGGAGATAAGAGGGATCCCTGTCGCCCAATAGCGTCTGTATCCGTTTCATGGCTTGGGTCAATTGCTCTTGCTGTGGCTCAGGCAAGCCTTGCAGCATCAACACGACTTCCTCACGAGCGGCTTGCTCCAGCGAGGCCAGCACGGTTCGACCAGGATCGGTTAGCCGGATTTGAGAAGCCCGGCCATCGCTTGCCGAGCGAGTCCTGCCAATCAAGCCTTTTTTCTCGAATCCACCGATGACCCGGCTAACGTAACCGGCGTCCAGGCTGAGCATCTGACAGAGGTCTGAACTCTTCAGGCCAACACTGGCGCCCAATTCATAAAGGATGCGAGCCTCGGTCAACGAAAATTCGGCCTTAAGCAGGTGCTCTTGCAGGGCGCCGATCTGGTGGGTGTAGAACCGGTTGAAGCGGCGTACCGTTTCGGCGCGCTCGGTTATGGCGGCGGACATGAAAATTCCCATATAGTTGCTTTTGGCAATTATATGATTGACGAAAGCAACCATGTCAATCCTGTGATGGTCAAAATGCTACGACCGCTTTGGGCCGGTTTCCGCCTGTCGAGACGCCCGGGAATCGACCATTAGCTGCCGGTGGCGACAGGCTGAAATCGGCCAGAGGCGGACGTTGTCTGCAATCGAAAAAGCTAGCTGTTTAATGGCCTTGCGCCGACTCAACCGGTGCGAACGCTTTGGCAGCGGCCACCGTATCCATGGATTCGCGCAGCAGCTGAATTTTGCCATCTTTGGCCACCAGGCGGCCGGCGTACATCTGCCGGTAGATGCGGCCGGTGGCAGGCACCAGGGCTTCTACGCTGTATTCGGCAAACGCCTGGTCGGGGGTCTCGATGAGAAAGCGGACGTTGCGGAATTTGAAGTCCGGCACTTTGCCGAGCAATGAGCCAATAAAACCCTCGATAGCGGCAGGGCCCTCCACGCTGTGGGGGATCCCCAGCGACTCCAGATAGGGCAACTCCAGCGCACCATCCTCGGCGAACAGCGCCGCTGCCATGTGCGGCGTCTGAATGGCATCCAAGTACAGCTGAAGCAATTCCACGGCATTTTTCATAACGATTTTCTCCCGAAACGAATGATTGGATGGGCACGCTGTGTGGTGCCGGTCAACCCACGTTAAGGGATCGAACTGCTTTCAAAAATAGACGTTAACGAAAGTCATCGTTTCACAAATGAAAGGTTACGCCGCGTCGAACGCTCACGGCCACCGCCACACCGGCTCGCTTAAATGCTCGGCAAAGAAGTCCGAAAGCGCTTTGATTTTTACCGGCCGCGTGCGAGCCGAAGGGGTGACGAAATACAGGCCACCGCGGGTCATGCTCCAGTCCGGCAGCACCACTACCAAGCGCCCATCGGCCAGGTATTCGCTGGCCATAAATTCCGGCAGTTCGGCGATGGCCAGGCCTTCCAATAACACCGGCAATAACGCATCCGAGTTAGTCACTCTTAACGGGCCGCTGGGCACCACGTCTTCTTCGGTGCCGTCTTTATGGGTGAACCGCCACACCTGGCTGCGAGCCCGGTAGGCATAACTCAGGCACGTGCGGGCCGCCAGTTCGCGGGGATGACCAGGGTGGCCATGGGTTGCTAGATAGGCAGGCGAGGCGACCAGGTATTGGGTGACGGCGCACAGACGCCGTGCGACGAGCGAGGAGTCCGGCAACACGGCAATCCGCAGCGCTGCATCAAAGCCTTCGGCTATCAAGTCGACCGACGCGTCTGAAAGGTGCAGGTCAATCGACAGCTCGGGATACTGCCGGATCAACTGCGGCATCAGCGGCGCCACCCAACGCAAGCCGAACGACATTGGGATTGCCAGGCGCACTTGGCCGCGGGGCTTTACCGATAATTCCTGAGCCTCGCTTTCCACCTCTTCGGCCTGCCGATAAATCTCCCCAGCCTTGGCCGCCATGCTCGCGCCAAATTCGGTGAGTGCCAGTTGCCGCGAGGTGCGGTTGAACAAGCGCCCACCCAGACGTTCCTCCAGCCGCGCCACGGCCCGCGATACCGTCGGCACCGACACACTCATCACGCGCGCGGCTGCGGCGAACGAGCCTTCTTCGGCCACCTTGGCAAACATCGCCAATCCTTCGAAATCTGGAAGTTTGCTCATTTCATTTCTGCAACGATAGGTTTCAGACAATTCTATTTTGAAAGTAAACCTCCGTCGATAAGCTTCTCCCACACCGCAACTCACTCAAACGAAATACGGGAGAAACACCATGATTAAAAAACTCGAAGGCAAAATTGCACTGGTTACCGGCGGCACCACTGGCATCGGCCTGGCCACTGCCAAACGATTTGCCCAGGAAGGCGCCCACGTTTATATCACCGGCCGCCGCCAAGCCGAGCTGGACGCTGCCGTTGCCGATGTGGGCAACGCCACCGGCGTGCAGGTGGACTCAACCAACCTCGACCAACTCGATGCGCTGTACCGCCAAATTGGCGCGGCCCACGGCCGAATCGATGTACTGTTCGCCAATGCCGGTGGCGGCTCCATGCTGCCCATGGGCGACATCACCGAACAGCAGTACGAAGACACCTTCAATCGCAACGTAAAAGGCGTGCTGTTTACCGTGCAAAAGGCGCTGCCGCTGCTGGCCAATAAAGCTTCGGTGATTCTCACCGGCTCCACGGCGGGCAGCTCGGGCACCGCCGCTTTTAGCGTTTACGCCGCGTCCAAAGCCGCCGTGCGCTCATTTGCCCGCAACTGGATTCTGGATTTGAAAGACCGCCAAGTGCGCATCAACACCCTAAGCCCCGGCGCCACCCGCACCCCTGGTCTGGTCGAACTGGCCGGACCCGATGCCGCTCAGCAACAGGGTTTGCTCGACTACATGGCCTCGCTGATCCCGATGGGGCGCGTTGGTGAAGCCGATGAAATCGCAGCTGCCGCGTTGTTCCTGGCCTCCGATGACGCCAGCTTCGTAAACGGTATCGAGCTGTTTGTTGACGGCGGCCAGGCACAAATCTGACCACCCAGCGGGCGACTGCCACGGTCGCCCGCCAACCCATCCCAAAAGGAACAGGTTATGAACCCTTTGCATTGGGCACTGCTGGCCGCCAGCGTGACCTTGACTGGCCCTACGCAGGCTGCGACCACGACCCCACAGAGCAAACTCGCTATGCACTCAGCTGCACCGCTTCAGACTTCGGCCATCGACCATGTCGGCCTCAATGTGCCGGATATCGACGCCGCCACCCGCTTTTTCGCCGAGCTGATGGGCGCCCGAGTGATCTCTGATATCAGCCCCGGCAAGATTCCGGATCAGTGGAAAAGCCAATTTCGTTGGCATGGCTCCAGCGAGCTACAACGCTTTGTGATGCTGCAAATGGACGGTGGCGCCAAGCTGGAGTTGTTTCAATACCAAGGCGCCGAGATCAATCAGGCCCAGCCCCATGGCGACGATGCCGGCGCCAGCCATGTGGCCCTGCGCACCACCGACATCGACGGCAGCCTGGCCACTCTCAAGCGGCTGAACGTGACCATTCTCAACGAGCCCATCACCAACCCGGGCGGCGTGCGCTGGTTCTACTTCCAAGCGCCGTGGGGCACGCAGATTGAGCTGCTATCGCTGCCAGAGAGCGTCGGGACTAACCCCGCCGTGTAGCTGCCGAGGGTAGGCCGTTTTCTGATTAACAGCACGACCAGCACGATAAATGCCGGCCCAAGGCAATAGCCCTCGAGCCGACGTCATATGCGCTGACTGAGAAGGACTGTTAATGCCAAAGGCTACAACCAGAAAGGCCACTTAAGCCGTAGACGTCTTTCGGGTGTTACGGAGTGACCGCTTCTGGCCGACACTCGCCTGACGCGTCGGGCAGAACGGCCAGAAGCAATTTGGGGGCAGCCATCGAACCAATTCGTCCGATATCAATAACCACCCATTTTTTTCCGAGGCCTGCGACGCGGCAGGGAAGCTCCACTCAGTCTGAGAATCAGAGTGACAATATCGCAAAGATAAAGCCTCACCTCAGGTACAGGTCTCAAATCAATGGAGCGTAGACCTCGGCTAACAGTTTTTTGAGCTGTTCTGGAACACCGTCCCAACCTTCTCCCCATTCGAGAGTACGCTTGTAGGCATTGAAGGGTTTTTCAGAACTCGGCGCCGGGTAACCCAGAAAGTCTTCGATGCACTCCTCTAGAAGAATAAGCTTTTTGTCATTACCTACTGCAACCCTGATCGGCTCGTTAAATTTCTCGGCCCCTTCGGTGCCTTTATCGCGATCATGAATGACAAAGAAATCCACATTGAGTGCGCTCAGATACTTAACCAATCCGATAATTGAGGCTTTGCCTCTAGCCTTGACCATTTCGCTTCCAGAAAGGACGAGTGATTTCATTTCCGTCGGCATTCTGCGAATGGCCTCTTTGATGACAACCTCTTCTGTGTCGCCTTCGACGACCAATACTTGACGGGTGAAGAATATCCGCGACACGTGATCGTCAAGCTTGATAAGCATTTTGACCTGATCTTTATCGCTGCTTTGCAGCTTGACGAACTCCTCGGATACCGAAAAGGGCAGCACGCTGGTGTGCCCTTTTTCGTATTGAAAGCGATTGAGGACCTGTTTGGGTTTTCGGGAAAGGTCGATCAGGTAAGGCGAGTGAGTAGTGGCAACTATCTGAGAGTTCTGGTCGGACAGGTCGTAAATCAGATCCCGCATCTGATTAGCAGCACTCGGATGCAGATAAATCTCTGGTTCTTCAAAGCCGATAATGAGTCCGCGTTCATCGTTACCTTCGCGTCGTTTCAGCCATTGCTGCCTAAACCGCAGCAGTCCGAACACCGCGGCGCGAACCATGCCAGTACCTTGGTTGGCGACGCTTGTGCGGATATTGCTCGACATTTCAATTGCGAACGTAGGGACGAGTGCATCTGGGCTAGAAAGATCAGCTGCGGCATAAATGCGAGACTCTGGGAAGACCCCACCAAGGACGGTATTCAACTCCCCCATCATCTTGCCAAACTCTGAGCCAGCGTCACTTGGATCAAGCTCCTTGGAAAGCAGGCTCAGGCATGCTTGGGCGTCTTTGTAATTGGCGGAGCTTTCGCGCACATCCTTGAACAACTCGTGCAGAATCTTCTGCAGCACACCACTTTTCTGATCGATTTCGTGGGATGCGGCGTCCGCCGGGATGATGAGGATAGAAGGAAGCTTAGAGAGAACAACGCTACCAATACCGCCTGGATTAAGCGCCCACTCCTCTTCTTCATTGGTTTCCCAGATGTCGTCAATGAGTTCGAGCTTATCTCGGTCGGCGACTGAAATTTTCTTGTCTAATACGGAGAATGTCTCGGCGATCAGCTCTGGGGTTGCCCCAGCCGAGATGAAGTCGGCAGGTTTCTGTAGATCCGCAAATTCTGGTTTAATTGTTCGCTTAAGGGACTTCAACTCGATTTTTACATCTTCGAGTACTTTATACGTTTTTCGATAAAAAATGCTTTTCCCAGTTTCTCCAGTGTCTTTTGGATCATACGAGAAGATCCGCCCCTTGAAACCACGCCACGTGGAAGCAGCCTCAGGGACATTTCTAAACTCCGCCTCTAGGACGACAGTGTCACAAGTGGTTTTTGTCTCGCCTGTTTCTTCATCTAGTTCGGAGCAGAAGCATTCGATATCCATCCGTTTGCTGTTAGACAGCAGCCATCCAATGGCCTTGAGTACTGAGCTCTTTCCCGCATTGTTAGCGCCGATCAGAAAGGTCGCATTACCAAACTCTATTTCAGCAGTGTGCAAGCGCTTGAAACCGTTAATCGAAAGCCGATGAAGTCTCATAAACCTCTTCCTTGAACCGATCTTACGAGTTAGTCGTAATGCTTTGAGTAAGTGGCGTAAAAACTATTACTAGGATGGCCAAACGATGGCAACCATAGACCACCGTTCGTGGGGTGTCGAGAATCGAGGGTGAGCCGACTAAATTCTGAGTGATTCTGGTGATTTCTAGAAGCAGGGCGGAGAACGGCTGGCCGATTGCTGTCTGTCGCCACCGTCACCTTTGGGTCGAAAGAAACCCTTCATGACAGGTAGCAGTCAGCCAAAAAAGGACATCGGGAAACTCACCCGTGCACCAAATAGGCCCCTGAAGGAACCCGATATCGCAGCTTCTTGCATTTACCCGGTGGAGGCTGATGCCCCGGCGGACGATCAGGAAACCAGATTCGGCATTTACCGGGAGGCGGCATATGGCCGCGGGGAATCTCGAACTCAGCGTACGCCCTCTCTGACCCGATACTAGCCATTTGCAATTGACCTTCGGCCCCTACTCTTCCCGCCGTCGGTACATCCGAAACCCGATTTGCCTCAGCAGTAGTGAAGTTGCCGGCGTCACGCCCGGTGTCCCCAGTGAATTGCTCAACAACCGCCACTTGCGCTTCGCGGCGCCTTTGGGTCTCTTCTTCCAGCCCCTTCTGTACCGCAACCATGTCCGCGTTGGTATTGGGTGGGGTTCCCGAAGATTGGGCCTGCTGCGCCGCCTGGATCAATTGGAAGTTGCGGTTGCGCAACTGGACGTTGTTACCGACCCGCATGTTCGAGCGCGCCGCCAGGGTTTCAGCCTGCTGGTACTGCCCCTGCTGAAGACGCAACACTCCAAGATAATGCAGCGTCGCTGGATTGTTCGGCTGGATATGCAGGGCACGCTCCAGCGTGGCGGCGGCCTGGTCCAGTTGGCCGTTTTCATACTGCCGCGAGGCTGTTTCGATCAAGGTGGTTGATGCATTGTTGCTTTGCGCGGGCGCTCTTCGCTCGGCAGCGACAGCACTGAACGAGGCGACAGCGCAGAACACCAGGATGAGGACCGGCGGAAAACTCTTGTTTGGCATCGGGGGCGGACTCGACTGAACTCGGACGGTACTGCCGCAAAACAGACCACAGCGCTGCTCGGCACTTCCGATACAGGGCCGCTATAGACCTGGCCAACACCCTGAAGTTCCTGCTGCAACGGCCATCGCCAGCGCTTCTGTTTGTTGTCAGCCCACGACTGAGACCGTTGGCTATTTAAGCAACGGCTCCCTAGAACTTTTCCCTATTTACCGGTCTATGTGGATAGGCACATCCGCTCGGTAAGCACGCCCCCCCCGCAGGCTACCCGCCGCCAGATGGCCACACGTCCGATTGTCCATCAGAGGTTGTCTTCGCTCATGAAATTCCATGTCCCACGGAGGGTGCTCTTCGGCCTGTTCGCGTTCGCGGCAGTGGGCTCGGCATCCGCCACACAGATGAAGGACTCAACCCCTGCTTTTGCAACTCAAGCCCCAGCCGTCGAGGCTCCCGTCCAGGCCACCGGCAACCCTTGGCCGACCTTGGCCAGCATGGCCGGCAAGCAGCCAGGGCCGTTGCTTGCCCATGACGACCGATACTGGCATGACGGCCGTTGGCACAATCGTAGAGACGATTGGCGCCGAGACGACTGGCGCAGGGATCAGTGGCGCAGAGATCAGTGGCGTAGAGAGCAAGCCCGCCGAGAAGCCGAGCGCCATCGTGATTGGGAGCGCCACCGTTATGAGGACGATCGCCGTTACTATCGTCGCTAGTGCGAAGCCCCGGAGCAATCCGGGGCGCCAGCAGCCCTTCGTGACAGGCCGCAATCGGCTGTGGATTCAACCGGTCGACGCAACAGATTGGCTGTTTTGCAGGACGAAGCGGTCACCCATGTTCCGCTGCCAACATTGACCTGAACTGAGAAATGATCTCTGAAGATAACCCGGCACCTTCGAACACTGCGCAGGTGAAGCTAACGGGCGCAGGGCCTGGAGCAGTTATAATGCGGTCCGCAACCACAGCTACTGGACTGTTTCGATAAAGCGTGCGCCCTTCATAACCTACGGCATTCTGTTGTAAGAAGTCAGCGCTGTTCGAGGTATGAGGAACCGTGTCGAGAAGCCCGGCCCTCGCAAGTGCCAGCGTTCCCCCACAGATACCGGCAATTGTCGCCCCACTTGAGCGACTGGCATGAAGAAAGTCTCGAATATCCGGTGCTTCTGTACGTTCCCAGACCGTTCCTCCAATGACGACAACAACGTCCGGTTTCCAGTCCAGACATTGCTGCAAACTGCTATCGACAGTAACAGCCAGTCCACCCTGCGAGCGGAACTGCCTCGTAGCACAAGCGAAAAATCTGACATCGATCCCGTAAAACGGGGACGCAGTTCCAGCAATGAAAGCATATTCCCAGTCCGCAAAACCGGGTGTCAGTATCAATCCTATGCGTGCCATCAATCAGAATCCTCCATGAATGCCAATAACATATGGCGACAATAAACAGACATCAAGGGCTGCTTCGGGTCGCAAGCAACCCTTCGTGACAGCCCACAATCGGCCACGAGGAGACATTCTCCGCCTGGCTCGATCTGATAGTCATCAGACACCGGCCCTTCTCATGCCGATTGTCTGCGCCAGGTGCCGGGTGATGCGCCGAACTGGCGTTTGAATGCGCGACTGAACGCCGCTTCGGATTCGTAGCCCACTGCAAAGCCGATTTGCGCCACGTTACCGCGACCTTCGCGCAGGTGTTGAGCCGCCACGTGCATACGCCAGAGCGTCAGGTATTGCATCGGTGGCTGTCCGACCAATGCCGTGAATCGCTCCGCGAATACCGAGCGCGACATGCCCACTTCAAGCGCCAGGGCTTCTGCCGTCCAGCCCTCGGTTGGACGGGCATGGAGCAGCGCCAGGGCGCGCCCGATATGCGGATCTCGCAGGCCCGCCAGCCACCCGCGCCGTTCAGGGGGGAGGTTCGCGACATACTGGCTGACGGCTTCGACGAACAGCAGTTCGGAGAGCTTGGCGATGACCGTGGTCGAGCCGACGCGTCCCGCCGCGATCTCACTGACGGCGAAACGGAATGAGCTTTCAATCCAGGCGCCTGAAGCCGTCGCGCGGACATCGAGCTTCAACAAGGATGGCAGCGACGAAAGCAATGGGCTGAACGGTGTTTCAGAGCCGAGGAATCCGCACAGTAACTGTGTGGCCTCGCCGCCCCCGCCGCACTTGATTCGTGATATGCCGCCGACTTCCGGTGGCTGAATGATTTCGCGCGCCGACATGGGCGCAACGCCCAGATCACTGCCAAAGGTATGAACGTCATTGCGCGGCAGCAGAATGAGTTCGCCTGCCCGCACGTCGAGGGTGGCACCCTCGTCGACTCGCAACTGCATGTGCCCTGCCGCGACAAAATGCGAGGCAATGATATGTCGAGGGGCCGCCAGGAACGGTTTGCAATCGTCGGCGGAGATTCTTCCGCTCAGACACCAGGGCGCAGTGAACTCCGCCTCGAGGAAGACCCCTCCAGACAGCCGAATCACCCGCAATACATCAGATAGCGCATCCAGCAATTGCCAGCCCTCCTTTCCGGAGTCCCGAGCATGTAATCAGGCGCACTGGTCATTCGCCGCCTGAACGGCGAGGCCTAGATTAGCACCAACGCGGACTCAGTGATCGAGACCATCCCCAGACGCTTCACCGATTGTCATTGACTCCCGCGCTAACCGTAATTGGCCCATCCCAACTCGACCACGCAAGCCGGAGATCAGTATGAACACCGCCGCTACCCTGCCCCGCCCGGACTCGGGCAACGCCGTCCGCTATGCGCAACTTGTCAAATCCTCGAAGAAAGCGGAATGGCAGATCGATCGCGACTTGCTGCAGGACCGCAGCTTCGACTTCTCGCGCAAATTCTTGCCCGACGGCTTATCGCATATCGACCGCCTGACCTTCCTCGGCGCAGACGAGGCGCGCCTGCTCAGCCAGATTCAGGGCCGAACCTATGCGTATATTTTTGGCCTGGTCGAGCGTTTTATCAGTGCCAAGATGCTCGATCAGGGGCGGGCCCATGTCTTTGACGATCAACTCGCCCTCGAAGCGCTGGTGCGCTTTTCCAACGACGAGATCAAGCATCAGGAACTGTTCCGGCGCATCGAGACGATGATGGGTTCTCGATTGCCGGCGGGATACCGTCAGGTTGCCGATCCGAACGATGTGGCGCGCGCGGTGCTGGCGGCCAGCACCTGGGCGGTACTGGCGCTGACCTGTCATATCGAGCTGTTCGTGCAGACGCACTACGTGCAGAGCATCGCCCCGCGCGAGGAGTTGTGCCCACTGTTCAGGGACGTCTTCAAGTTTCACTGGAAGGATGAAAGCCGCCACGTCGTACTCGATGAACTGGAATGGGAGGCGGAGCACGCGAAAATCTCCCCGGCCGAGCGCGACCAGGCCGTGAACGATCTGATTGCCCTGGTGGCGGCCGTCGACGCGATCCTGCAGGCACAATCGGCAGCCGATGCCGACTACTTCATGGGAAATGCTTCACGATCGTTCAGTGTCGATGAGACCGCGCAAATCAAGGCCTGCGTGCTGAGCGCCTACCGCTGGCAATACATTGTCTCGGGCGTACAGCATCCACACTTTGGCCGGCTGCTTGCGCGCATGACAACCCCGGCACAGATGTCCAGGGTCCAGACCGCACTGGCACCGATCATGGACCAGTGATCGACAAGGGGCGACCGACCGCGCGTCGGTCGCGCAACAGTGGGATGACGTGTTGAAAATGATTGATCGAGGATGGCAGCCATGACGACTCCGATGTGGATGCTGCTTGGCTTTGCGACCTGGACCTTGCTGCTGTTGATGGCAACCGTCGGGGTCTATCGCTGGGTCAGAATCCTGTTCTCGAATGTTCCGATCGCTTCTTTCCGAAGCGATCAGCTCGAAGGCGAGGATTGGTATCGGCGCGGGACAAGAGCACACGCCAACTGTGTGGAAAACCTGCCGGTCTTTGGCGTCATCGTGTTCGTGATTTCAGCCCTTGGTATCGACGGCCCTGCGGTGAGCTACTTGTCCATCATCGTCCTGATCGCTCGTGTGTGTCAGTCTCTGGTGCACGTATCCCATGTGCAGACCGATAGCTTCGTGGCGGTTCGATTTACTTTCTTTTGCCTACAATTGATCTGTTTTCTCGCACTCATTGTCATCGCCGCTGGTTACGGCGCAGGCATATTCAAATAGAGGTACGACCATCCGGCAGGGAATCTCTCGACTGATCGCAGACGCCCCTGTCCAACCTCCTTCACCAGGACGAATCAGGAGAAAAACTTGCGCACACTGACCGTTGCCGCGTTCGTCAGCCTGGACGGCGTCATGCAAGCGCCCGGCGGGCCTGAAGAGGACACCAGTGGCGGATTCCGCTTCGGTGGCTGGATCGTGCCCTACGCCGACCAGACAACCGGCCAGGCCGTACAGGACCTGTTCTCGCAGCCGTTCGAGTTGCTGCTGGGGCGTCGGACCTATGACATCTTCGCCGGCTATTGGCCGCACGCTTCGGCCGACTCCCCCCACCACACCATTGCCGACCTGTTCAACGGCGTGCCCAAGCACGTGGCCACCCATCGCGGCGATTCGCTGGAATGGCACAACAGTCATGCGCTGCAGGGCAACCTGGTCGACGCGATCAGCGCGCTCAAGTGCCAGGACAGTCCTCGTCTACTGACCCAAGGCAGTGGCGACCTGGTGCGCCAACTGCTCGCCGCCGGCCTGGTGGACGAGTTGCGGCTGATGATTCACCCCATCCTGCTGGGACGCGGCAAGCGCCTGTTCGACGACAACGCACAGGCGGCGGCCTTCACCTTGCTGAACTCGATCAGCTCGCCCGGAGGGGTGCTGATCGCCCGCTATACCCGCAGCGGCGAGGTGCGCACAGGTACGTTCTAACGTGGCGGGCGGCGATAGCCTCGCGGTTGGGGTATGCCTCACGCCACCTGCAGCAACTTCGCGTAAGCCTGCAAATGGTGATCGTCATCGCCAAACTGACGCGCCACCATCAGCAAATGCCTGGCGTGGTGCGACAGCATGTATTCCCAGGTCAGGCCGATGCCGCCGTGCAACTGGATGCCCTGGTCGGCGACAAAGCGGCTGGCGCGACTGACGATGAACTTGGCGGCTGCCAGGATGCGGCTGCGTTCGTCACTGTCCGCCTGATCGGCCACGCAGGCCGCGAGCAGTGTCATGGACGTGGCCTGGTCCAGCTCGATGCGCATGTCCACCATACGGTGTTGCAGCACCTGGAACTTGCCAATGGGCTGACCGAACTGCTGGCGGGTTTTCAGGTAGTCGAGGGTCAACGCGCACGCCGCTTCCATGCTGCCGACGGCCTCGGCGCATTGCGCAGCGATGCAACGGCCCTGCTGATAACGCAGCGCCGGCAAGGCCTGCCCCACTGCGCCGAGTACCGCGCTGCTCTTGACGAACACGTCTTCCAGGTACAGCTCACAGGCCATCCGCCCGTCCATGGTGGCGAAATCGCGTCGACCGACACCGCGGTCTTGCGGGTCGACCAGAAACACAGTGATGCCCTGCTCGTCCCGAGCCCCGTGGCTGGTGCGCGCCGAGACAAGAATCAGCCCGGCGCTCTGACCGCCGATGATCACCGACTTGCGGCCATTGAGCTTCCAGCCGCCGCTGACCGCCTCGGCGGTCGTCTGAACGTCGTGCAACTGATAGTGACTCTGCGGCTCATCGAGGGCCACGGCCAGTTGCAAGCTGGCGCTGCCGACCTGCGGCAACAGCGAGTCTTTCTGGGCGGAGGTGCCCAACTGGTCGACCAGGCCACCGGCGAAAATCACCGAGTGCAGGAAAGGCTCCAGGCACAGGCCGCGGCCCAGCTCGGTCATGATCAGCATGTTCTCCACACCGCTGCCACCATAGCCGCCATAAGCCTCGGCAAAGGGCACGGCGCAGAGGCCGAGGTCGCCCAGTTGCTGCATGAACGGGTCGCTGAAGCCGTGTCTGCTCTGGCGATATTGCTCGCGATGCTCAAAACCATACACGTCCCGCACCAGGCGCGCGGCGGTTTCCTGCAGCATCAGTTGCTCTTCTGTCAGTTTGAAATCCATGATCGGGGCGCCTTACAGTTCGAGGATCATTTTCGCGATGATGTTCTTCTGGATCTCGTTGGCCCCGCCATAAATCGAGGCCTTGCGCGCATCCAGGTACTGGTAGGTGGCCGCGCTGCTGTAGTCGGTGTACAGCAAGGGTTCGCTGCCGTAACCCAGCTCATCCTCAATGAACGGCAACGCGTACGGCCCCACGGCCTTGCTGATCAGGTAGGTAATCGCCTGCCGGATCTCGGTGCCCTTGATCTTCAGGAACGAGCTTTCGGCACCGGGTACTTCGCCGTTTTGTGTCGCCGCCAGGGTTCGCAGGCTGCTCATTTCGGCCGCCATCAACTGCATCTCGACTTCAGCGATCTGCGTGCGGAACAGCGGGTCGTCGATCAGTGGCCGGCCATCGCGGACTTCCTGGCTGGCAATGCGCTTGAGCCGGGTGAGCAATGCCTTGTTCTGCGCAATCCCGCCGATGCTGGTGCGCTCGTGGGTCAACAGGTACTTGGCGCAGGTCCAACCCTCATTCTCCTGCCCGACCCGATTCGCCACCGGCACCCGCACGTTGTCGAAGAACACTTCGTTGACTTCATGCTCGCCGTCCAGGGTGATGATCGGCCGCACAGTGATACCGGGGGTTTTCATGTCGATCAGCAGGAACGAAATGCCCCGTTGCTGACGCGCATCGGGGTCGGTGCGCACCAGGCAGAACATCCAGTCGGCGAAATGCGCCAGCGTGGTCCAGGTTTTCTGGCCGTTGACCACATAGTCATCGCCCTCGCGCACCGCACGGGTTTTCAAGGACGACAGATCAGAACCGGCACCCGGTTCGGAGTAACCCTGGCACCACCAGTCTTCACAGGAAAGAATCCGCGGCAGGAAGTGTGCTTTCTGCTCGGCGGTGCCGAACTTGATGATCACCGGGGCAACCATTTTCAACCCGAAAGAGGAGGCTTTCGGCGCCCCGGCCGCGAAGCATTCCTCGTCGAAAATATGCTTTTGCACATCGCTCCAACCGGTACCGCCGAACTCGACAGGCCAGCCCGGTGCGAGCCAGCCTTGCCGGTTGAGTGTGCGCATCCATTGCACCTGATGCGCTTTGCTCAGGCGCTTGCCCAGGGCGATCCGCTCGGCGAATTCAACGGGTAGGTGATCACGAAGAAATGCGCGCACATCCTCGCGAAACGCGCGCTCGTGCGCAGAGAATTCAATGTCCATCCATCCACTCCAAAAGCATTGGGGCTTACCCACAACCCCTTGTAGGAGCGAGCTTGCTCGCGATGGTCGCCAACGATAACGCTGGCTTCCTGACTCCCCGCGGCGTTCTCGGGTTTTTCGCGAGCAAGCTCGCTCCTACAAGGAAATAACGGGGCTTATCAGTCGAAAACAATCACCGAACGCGCCAATTCACCGCGGCGCAGCTCATCGAACGCCTCGTTGATCTGGTCCAGACGGATGCGCTGGGAAATCATTTCATCGAGCTTGAGCTTGCCGGCCATGTAGAAATCGACCAGGCGCGGCATGTCGACCGGGAAGCGGTTGGAACCCATCAACGAACCCTGGATACGGCGTTCATGCAGCAGTTGCAGCGGGTCCAGCTCGATTTTCAGGCCGGGCTTGAGCATGCCGATCACGGTGGCGGTACCGCCGCGCGCCAACATGGCAAAGGCTTGCTCGGCGGTCTGCTTGAGGCCGATGCATTCGAAGGCGTGGTGCACACCGCCACGGGTCAGTTCCATCACTTGCCTGGCGGCATCGCCGTCCCGGCCGTTGATCAGGTCAGTGGCACCGAACTGTTTGGCCAGTTCCAGCTTCGTGTCGAGCATGTCGATGGCGATGATCCGCCCTGCCCCGGCCAGTGCCGCACCGTTGATGGCCGCCAGACCGATGCCACCGCAACCGATCACGGCCACGGTTTCGCCCGGCCGCACCTTGGCAGTGTTGAACACCGCGCCGGTGCCGGTCGTTACGGCACAACCGAGCAGCGCCGCACGGTCCAACGGCATGTCGCGACGGATCGCCACACAGGCGTTTTCGTGCACCAGCATCTGCTCGGCGAACCCGGACAGGTTGACGAATTGCGGCATCGGTTTGTGCACGTAGGTCAGGCGCGGCTCTTCGTCCTTGTCACGTTTGGTTTCCGGCGACACGCAACGCGCCAGGTGGCCGGTGACGCAGTGCTCGCAATGGCCGCAGAACACCGTCAGGCAGGTGACCACATGGTCGCCCGGCTTGACCGAACGCACTTCGGAGCCGACCTGCTCGACCACGCCGGCGGCTTCATGACCCAACACCATCGGGCCGGGATACGGAAACGAGCCGTCGATGACGTGCAGGTCCGAGTGGCACACCCCCACGGCTTTGGTGCGGATCAACACTTCACGCGGGCCCGGTTTGCTGATGCCCACTTCTTCAATGACCAGCGGGGCTCCAACCTGATGGAATACGGCAGCTTTCATGACAGTTCTCTCGACAATGATGTGGGGTTCAGGCCGGGTTGGCCGCTGTACGCAAAACGGCTTTGGCATGGCTGAAGGTGCGGAAGCCGTCGATGCCGTGATAGGCCCCCATGCCGCTCTGGCCGACGCCGCCGAAAGGCAGGGCTTCGGTGCTGGCATGGCTCATCACGCCGTTGAGGGTCACGCCGCCGGAACAGGTACGGGTCAGCACCAGGGCTTCTTCGGCGGCATCGTTGCCGAAGTAGTACAAGGCCAGCGGACGCGGCCGCGCATTGATCTGGGCGATGACTTCGCTGAGGGTTTCGTAGGGTTTGATCGGCAGCAGCGGACCGAAGATTTCGTCCTGCATTACCTGCAGGTCGTCGCCGGGATTGCGCAGCAGCGTCGGTACGATCTTGTTCAGCGGCGACTGGCTGAAGTCTTCAGCGCCGGCATTCAGTTCGATCAGCTCGACACCCGCGGCGCGGGCCTCGCTCAGGTAACCCTGCAAGCGTTCGAAATGACGGGTGTTGATGATGGAGGTGTAGTCGGGGTTGTCCTTGAGCGTCGGGAAGAACTTCGCCACCACGGCTTTGGCCACGGCGATGAAAGCCTCTACCGACTCTTGCGGGACAAACACGTAGTCCGGAGCCACGCACAACTGACCGGCATTGAGCAGCTTGCCGATCACGACCTTGGCCACCGCTTCGTTGAAGTTTGCCGAACGCGAGATGATCGTTGGCGACTTGCCACCCAGCTCCAGGGTCACCGGCACCAGGTTTTCCGCCGCGGCCCGTAGCACGTGCTTGCCGATGCTGGTGGCGCCAGTGAACAGCAAATGGTCGAACGGCTGGCCGCAGAACGCCTGCCCGACGTCCGCACCACCCAGGACCACCGCCACTTCGTCTTCGGCGTAGACCGAGCGGATCAGCCGCGCGATCAGCTCCGACGTATGCGGGGTGAATTCCGAGGGTTTGATCATTACCCGGTTGCCCGCCGCCAATGCGCCGGCCAGCCCGCTGAACACCATGTAGCCCGGCACGTTCCAGGCCGTGACGATGCCCACGACACCCAGCGGCTGGTACTGCACCCAGGCTTCGCCGGCGCGGGCCCGACGTTGTTCCGGGCGCATCCATTCGGCCAGTTCGGCCTTGGTCTGCTGCAGTGTAGCCAGTGGCGACAGCACTTCACTGCCCTTGGAGAAACCCGGGCTGCGATGGCCGAAATCGGCGGTCAGGGCCTCGATGATGTCCTGTTCGTGATTGACCAGCAAACCGATGGCCCGGTCGAGCAACTCACAGCGCTCTTCAAGGGTATAAGGTTCGCGGTCCTGGAAGGCCGCGCGTTGTTTTTCCAGGATCGTGCGGATGTCACAGCTCGTCGAACTCTCGATGGCGCTCATCACTACCTCTCTTGTTTTTGTGAGGCCGCGGCCACGGCCGGGCGGTAATGCACAGGGTCTGGCTGCATGGTTGATCATCGCGGGCGCCGCGCCGCCACCCGGATCAGGTGGGTGGTGTCACGGCGATGGATTCAGGCGAGGATGCCCATGGCCTTGGCGCTGTTGATGGCCTGGGTGCGACGGCAAGCGCCGAGCTTGACGTTGATGTTCTTGGCGTGGGTTTTCACGGTGTTTTCCGAGATGAACAAGCGGCTGCCCACTTCGCGTACCGACATGCCCTCGGCCAGCAACTTGAGCACCGACACCTCGCGGGGGGTCAGGTCATCCTGGTAATCCGGCACACCCGCAGAGAGACGAGTGACAGTTGCCTGGCCAGTTTCCGCCGGCTGTTCACGGGCCAGAATGCGGTTTTTCTGCCGGGCAATCGGTGCCTGATACAAGGCGTTGTCGATCTTGCCCCACTGCATGCGCCGCTCGGCCTCATGCAGCAGCAGATGAGCCTTTTGTGGGTCGTGGTTGCGCGAGGCAATCTCCGCGAGCAGCAGATAGGCATTGAGTACAAAGGGGGCGCAGCAATCGCGGACCTGCAGCAACCCCGCCTGGATCACCACTTCGGCTTCGCTGCAATGCCCTTGCTGCAGCAGCAACTCGCCGCGCAGGAACAGCAACCGACCGAGCAACGGATATGGCTGCGACGGGACCGGGGCCAACCGGTCCAGCTCAGTGCGCAACAGTGCCTGGGCAAAGCCCGATTGTCCCCTGAGCATCATCAGGCGGACCCGGTCGGCATTGACCAGCACTTCCGATTCATGACTGCCCTGGCGTCGGGCCAACTCCAGCGAGTGATCGAGCAAGGTTTGCGCTTGTGCAAGATCGCCGGTCTCCATGGCAAGGCGCGCCAGGATGCAATGGCACAACAACACCGACAACCAGTCCTCTCCCCCAAGATAATCAAGGGCTGCACGGCAATGCAGGCGCGCCGCCCCGGTCTGTCCACGCAAGGCCTGCAAGGTGCCAAATAACGCCTGCCAGTTCGCCAGCAGGCGTTGATTGCGTACCGGGTCGGGCAACGGCAAAAAATGCCCCAGACGCGCCAGGCATTCGGCGGCTTCGTCCAGTCGCCCACTGAACAGCAAGGCCTTGGCGCACAGATAGATCAGACGCGGGCTGCTGTGCAATAACTGCGGCTCGATGCGCTCACGCCAATCCATCAGTTTGCTCAAGTGCCGTTCCCTGAGAATCCAGCTCAGCCACAGGCGCTCCATGTAGTTGGCAGCCACTTCAGGTTGATCGGCACACAGTGCCTGCTCCACCGCGTCGTCGACATGCCCGAGCACACTGAGCAGCTGACAGGCCCGCAAGCGCAGCCGGTTCAACGGCGCACCGCTCAATTGGCTTTGCAGGGCTTGCGCCACCGCGGGCAGCAGGCGGAACCAGCCGGGTTGTTGCTCGATCGGGAACACAAAGGCCTGGCATTGCAACAGACTGTTGAACACCTGTGCTGCTTGCCGGCCTTCCCATAACTGTTCGCAGAAGTCCGCACTGACGCGGGACAAATGTGCCAGCCCACCCATCACTTCGCGCTGCTCGTCACTCAAGAGCGACAACAGTTCACGCTCCAGGTATTGGCCGAGCAATGGCGATGGCTGGGTGTTGTCCAGCGAAAGCGACAGACGAACACCGGCGCACCACCCGCCTGTCTCATGCCAGAGACTTCCCCTGGCCAGCGCATCGGTGTGTGGCGCCAGGGCGTCAATCAGCGATTCGAACTCATCGGGGCGCAGGGCCAGTTGCCGGGCACCAAACTCCTGCAACTGACCGGTCAGCATCAGACGCGGCAGGTTCCAGTCCGGACGTTGGCGACAGGTGACCAGTACTTGCAGTTGCCGGTTGTTGAGGGCCAGGAGTTGATCGAACCAGTGGTTCAGGTCGGCGGGCATATCCACGGGAAGATCGTCGAACACCAAGCGAATCGGGCTGGATTCGTTTGTTTTTTTTGCCGACAGGAATTCGTTGGCTGCACGGGCCTCTTCGCGGGCAAGCCCGCTCCCACAGTTGATCCCGTTCCCCTGTGGGAGCGGGCTTGCTCGCGAAAGCGATAGGTCAGTCGCCGAATTACTGGAATCAAGAAACGCCAATACCCCATCCGGTGCAGTATCCACCGGCAACCCAAGCGCCCCCGCCAACCTGGCAATAAAGCGCTCCAGCGTCTGCCGCTGTCCGCCCAAAGCCATCCAGACCACCGCCCCCGGCGGCGCAATGCCTTGCAAGTACTGCTGCAACAAGGACGTCTTTCCATACCCGGCAGGCGCACAAAGCAGTTGCAAGCGACACGGCTTGCCCTCAAGTGCATCGATCAGATGCGGCCGTGGCACAAACATGGCGGACCTCGCTGATGGGGAGTAGGCACCATCATTGAGCCCGCCGCCGGATAACGCGCCACCCGCATCAGGTGGTAGGCGCCGCACAACGCACAACGCCCTGCGAACAGGGCGTTGTCTGAAGCGCGGCAACGGGTCAGCGAATACCGTCGTTGCGCAGCGCCGCCGGGGTGAAGTCGGTCATCTTCGCGGTCATGCCGTACGTCGTCGCATGCCTGGACTGGTTGGTCATCGCCAGGACGTTGTAGCGACCGGCAATCAGGTCGTAGATGCCGAGCATGGAGAAGTTCGACGAACCGCGCTCGTAATCGTTGACCGCATAACCTTCCGCCACTCGCCACAACTGCCCGCGGCCGTCGTAGTGATCGACCTCGGCCAGTTGCCAGGTGTCTTCGTCGAAGTACATGTCGCGCTTGGCGTAGACGTGGCGTTGACCGGGTTTGAGCGTGGCCTGCACGTGCCACACGCGGTGCAACTCGTAACGGGTCAAGTCCTGGTTGATGTGCCCCGGCTTGATGATGTCGTCGTACTTGACCTTCGGCGACTGCAACTTGTAGTTGTTGTACGGGATGTACAGTTCCTGTTTGCCCACCAGTTTCCAGTCATAACGATCCGGCGCGCCGTTCATCATGTCGGTGTTGTCGGCGGTGCGCATGCCGTCGGAACCGTTGCCCGGGCCGTCATACGCCACTTGCGGTGCACGGCGCACGCGGCGCTGACCGGCGTTGTAGACCCATGCCAGGCGCGGCTCCTTGACCTGGTCGATAGTCTCGTGGATCAGGATCACACTGCCGGCCATGCGCGACGGCGCGGTGATTTCCTGCTTGTAGTAATACAGAACGTTATCGGCCTGCCCGGCATCGACGCCTTCCATCAACTGCGGAAAGGCCAGTTTGTCTTCGTACTCGACGATGGAATAGGAACCGTTGGTTTGCGGGGCCGCCTGGGCCGCGATACGTTCCATGTTGCCGCCGCGATAGCGGTTGGTGTGGTTCCAGTACACCTCCACACCGTTCTTCGGAATCGGGAACGGGTAATAGCGGGTCTGGGTGAAGTTCACCAAGCCGTTGCCGTCAGGGGTCAGTTCGGTGGTCACCGCACTCTTTTTGGCGATGTCATAGATATTCTGTGGCGACGCGGCCGTGCGTTGGGTCTTGTACACCGGGATCCGGTAGCTGTCCGGATAGCGCTTGAACATCGCCAGTTGACCGGGGGTCAGCTTGTCCTTGTACTGCTCGACGTTGGCTGCCGTGATCACGAACTGCGGCTTGTCACTGGCAAACGGATCGCCAAGAAATCCATTGTCGAGTGGCGCCGCGCCGGGCTTCAGGCCACCGGTCCAGGCAGGAATGCTGCCGTTGGCATTGCCCTCTTTCTGCGCCCCCAACGGCGTCAGGGTGGTGCCCAGCTGGGCCGCTTCCTGCGGGGTGACGGCGGCCATGACCCCAGTGGCCAGCAACGACAGACTCAGTGCGCCGGCGCGCAGAATTAAACGTGCGTTCATGTTCAGTTTCCTCTGGCAGGGTTGCATCAGAAATTCACGCCGAAGCTCAGCGCGGCGTAGTCGCGGTCGACGTTGGTATTGAAATCGCCACCGAAGTAGTTGGTGTAACTGAGGCTGGCGGTGTAGGTGTTCTGGTAGTCGGCATCGACACCGAGGCTGACCGCCTTGGAACCTTCATCGAAGTTCGGGCCGTAGCCCTGGACGTCGTGGGACCAGGCGAGGTTCGGCGAGAGGTTGATACCGGCGATCGCGTTCGGGTAATCGAGCTTGCCGCGCAGGCGATAGCCCCAGCTGCTGCTGGTGTAGAAGCCATCGTTGTTGCACTCCTGCGCCGGGTTGCTGGCGTTGGGCAGGCCCGCTGCGCTGCCACGGCAAGTGGCCGCACCGGCAGCACCCGGCAGTTCGCCGGAACCGAAGGCCGGGCTGCGACCGAAGCGCAGGTCCGTACCGTCCGCCTTGCCCAGGCCGTTGATCTTGTTGTAACCCACCTCGCCCACCAGGGTCAGGCGACTGGCACCGAACACCTGATCGAAGAACTGCGTCGCGGTCACCTGCGCCTGGGTCACCGGCATGCGCTTGTAGCCATTGACCTCGCCACCCAGGGTTCGCCCGGCGAAACCGGTGGTGATCAGAGGCGATGTGGCGCCGAAGGTCGCCGCGGACAACAGGTCGGCGGTGTTCAGTTGCAGCGGCATGTTCGGCCGGTAGCTGAGTTCCCCCCCCAGCGAAACGCCCGCGACGTTGGTCTGGAAGCTCAAGCCATACAGGCGAATGTCTTCCGGATAATCGATGAAGTAGCGGGCACTGCGCGCCGAAGCCACGCCCCCGGCCGGGTTGCTCATCTGGTTGATGCTCAGGAGCGGGTTGCGGCTGTGATAGTTCATCGCATAGGCGCCGAACTCGGTGTCGTTGGCTTCCGGCACGTACCAGCGCAGGGCCAGGCCATACTGGCCGCTGTCGCGTGCATCGTTGTCGTTGAGGCGCGGGATAAAGGCGTCATCGGTGCCTGCGGCAATGGCCGCCAAACCACCGGTGTTCTTCGCCACGCCCGGTGGCAGGTCGAGACCGGCGATCACCAGGCGGTCGTCACAGCCTTGCGGTACGCCGTCATTGCCAAAGAAAGTGCCGCAGTTGTCCACCACCGACTTGTCCCATTGCAGCTGGTAAAACGCTTCGGCGGTGATGTTGTCGGCCAGGCCCTGGGACACGTAGAGCAGGTTGACCGGAATCAGGCCTTCCTTCACTTCCGCACCGGGACGACGCAAGGCGGCGACGTCGATCGGGTTGATGCTGTTGATCGAGTTGCCGATGAACGTGCTCTCGCCCCAGCTCACCACTTGCTTGCCCAGGCGCACGTTGCCGACCTGATCGCCAATCGAGTAGTTGTGGTAGACGAAGCTGTCGAGGAACATCGCGCCGGAGGACTTGGC
This sequence comes from Pseudomonas sp. GM33, assembly GCF_000282295.1. Lineage (NCBI taxonomy): Bacteria > Pseudomonadati > Pseudomonadota > Gammaproteobacteria > Pseudomonadales > Pseudomonadaceae > Pseudomonas > Pseudomonas sp. GM33. The sequence goes on along the minus strand of NZ_AKJO01000078.1, from coordinate 38,435 downwards.
CGCGCGATCTCGCCCCGAGTCGTTGATGTCATAGAAGGGGCGGCTCTCGTCCATCAGCTCGAAGTCGTACCAGTATTTACCGCGCACGAAGGCGCCGCTGTCACCGTACTTCAGCTCCAGGTCATGCACGCCTTTGAAGATCTTCGAGAAGGTTTCACCCTTCTTGAAATTCAGGCGGTTGTCGTCGGTGGTCCGGGACGCGGACTGACCGCCGGTAACGCCCTGCGAGTTGAAATTGGAGATGAATTGCTTGTCTGGATCAGCCGTCGACCAGCTCGCCCCTATCGACAGCGACGAATCGAAACTGCCCTGAATTTCCCCGATATTGAAATCAACAGCGTGAGCCTGATTGCTCGCGCAAGTGGCAATCATTACAGCGACGGCCAGCAGACTCGGCTGGAAGACTCCGCGCATTGTTTTTGTTGTCATGCGGTTTCTCCGGTTAAGGATTAAGTGTTGGAGCACCCATGCTAGTGGGGCTCCGGCCCGTCCCTCACACCCGAACGGGTGATTTGAGGGGGTGTTTGTCGCGAGGTTTCGCGCGGTGTAACAGCCCGGTCCAAGCCGGGCGTTACGCTCGGTGACATTCACCCGGTAAAGCTCGGCACGCGCTTGTCGATAAAGGCCGCCACGGCTTCGCGGTGGTCGGCGGTCTGGTGCGACAGCACCTGGAACGTCGCGGACATTTCCAGCAGCGTGTCGAGTCGGGTATGCAAGGCTTCGCGCAGCAAGCGCTTGGCCAGACGCACGGCGTGCGGCGGGTTGGCGGCAATCGACGCGGCGATTTCCCGTGCCGTGTCCAGCAACTGTTCGGCGGGAACAACGCGGGACACCAGGTTCCATTGCTCCGCTTGACGGGCGTCGATCATTTGCCCAGTCAACGTCAACTCGGTGGCACGGGACAGACCGATGATCCGTGGCAACAGCCAGGCGCCGCCGTCCCCCGGAATGATCCCCAACTTGACGAAGCTCTCGGCAAACTTCGCCTGCTCGGACGCCACGCGGATGTCGCACATGCACGCCAGATCCAGCCCCGCGCCGATGGCCGCGCCATTGACCGCGGCGATCACCGGGACCTCCAGATTGAACAGCGCCAAGGGCAGGCGCTGAATGCCGGTGCGATATTCCTGACGCAATTGCATGCCCGACATTTGCGCATAACGGTCCATGTCGCGCACGTTGCCGCCGGAACAAAACGCCGTGCCGGCGCCGGTGATGATCACGGCACGCACGCTGCTGTCGCGCTCAATGCGCTCGATGGCTTCGAGGAACTCCGGCACGGCACTGTTGCCCGTCAACGGATTGCGTCGCTCGGGGTCATTCATCGTCAGGGTGACGACATGACCCTCCTGTTCGTACTTCAAAAACGGCTTCATGGGTGATCCTCAAGCGGTGGGAGACGGGATGGCGTGACGCACGAACTCGCAGGCCGTGACGTTCGGCTGCGTCAGCAACGCCTGGCCGACAATCCCGTTCCAGTACGTTTCCGAACCTTCGCTGATGCGCCACTCGTGCAGGCGCCGGGTGAACAGTTGCAGGTCCAGTTCTTCGGTCACGCCGATGGCGCCGAACAATGCATGGGCGATGGCCGTGACTTGAGGCACCGCCATGCTGGTCCGCGCCTTGGCAATGGCCGTCGCCATCAGCGGCGGCACCTGCGAATCGCCGGCAAACGCCAGTTCAGCGGCGATGCGCGAAGCGGCAACCTGCTCGGCCATCACGCTGAGCTGATGCTGCACCGCCTGGAACTTGCCGATGGCCTTGCCGAACTGCACGCGGTCGTTGCAGTACTCAAGCGTCATGGCAAGTGCCTGCTCCATGGCCCCGGCGATGGCGGCGGCGTGGATGGCGGCGTTGAACACCCGTACTTCCTCGCCGTTATTGCCGATGGCGCTACCGAGTGAGTCTTTCGACCAGTACAAGGTGGCGCATTGGCTGCCGTGAACGCCCGTGGGCTGACGGCGGGCCAGGCTGCAATCGAGCAGCAACAACTGGCCTTCCAGGTTGACCAGGGCGAAATCGGCCATCAAGCCAAACGCCACCCGTGGCACGCACAACAGGCCATCGGGCTGGCGATGGGCTGTACCGGCCAGGGTCAACATGCCGCTCGGTGGCGCGCTCGGGCAGTCACGCATCAACGCGCGAGCGGCCATGCTTTGCGCCGCCGGGACCGGCAGCGCGTAGCGACCGAAGGCGACAAAAATCGGCAGCAGTGCATCGAGCGCAAGGCCCGCGCCACCGGCAACTTCCGGCGTCAGCAATTCGAGAAAACCGCTGTCTTCCAGGGCGCTCCACAACGTCGTTGCGCTGTCTGCGCTTTCCACGGCACGGACCCGTGCCGGCGTGCACAAGTCGCTGAGGATCTTTTCAATGGCTTCAGTGAACATGACGTATTTCCTGTTGGAGGTGCATCAGCGCAGGCCAAGGCCGCGGGCGATCATGCCGCGCAGGATTTCCCGGGTGCCGCCGCGCAACGAGAAGGTCGGCGCGACCTGGTTCAGGTAGGCGACCGTGCTGTAGAGCGCCTCATCGACCGGTACATCCGGATCGGCGCTGATCGCCGCGGCAATCGCTGCCGGGATCGCTTGCTCGAATTCGGTGCCGATGTCCTTGACCAGTGCGGCTTCCACCACCGGGCTTTGACCCCGTGCGAGCAGTGCAGTCAGTGCCAGCGACAGGTTGCGCAGGCAGGTGAGCTGGCTGAGAAAACTACCGAGCAACGCAGTCTCCTGGGCCGTCGCGCCTGTGCGCCGCAACGTCTCGGCCCACAGGTCGAGCAACACGATGCTGGAGTAGAAACGCTCCGGCCCGCTGCGCTCGAACGCCAGTTCGGCGTTGACCTGTTTCCAGCCACTGCCCTCCTCGCCCACCAACGCGTCTTCGCCGAGCAAGACGTCGTCGAAGGCCACTTCGGAGAAATGCGCGTCACCGGCCAGGTCAACGATGGGACGCACGCTGATGCCTGGCTGCTTGAGGTCGATGATGAATTGCGACAGCCCGTTTTGACGGTCCTCGGGCGCACCGCTGGTGCGCACCAAAGCGATCATGTAATCGGCGTGATGGGCGTTGGTGGTCCAGATCTTGCGCCCGCTCAGGCGCCAACCTTCAGGGCAACGGGTGGCACGACTGCGCACGCTGGCCAGGTCCGAACCCGAGTTCGGCTCGCTCATGCCGATGCAGAAAAACGCCTGGCCGGCGCAGATGCGCGGCAGGAAAAAATCCTTCTGTGCATCGCTGCCGAACTTCAGGATCAACGGCCCGCTCTGGCGGTCGGCGATCCAGTGTGCCGCCACTGGAGCACCGGCAGACAGCAGCTCTTCCACCAGCACGAAGCGACTGAACGCATCCAGTCCGGCACCGCCATAAGCGGCGGGCAAGGTCAGGCCGACCCAGCCGCGCTGCGCCAGTTGCCGACTGAAACCTGCATCGAAGCCGGTCCAGCTGCGCGCTCGCACACTCGCCGAAACCCTTGGCAGATGCTGGGCCAGAAAAGCCTTGACCTCGGCACGAAAGGCTTCTGCGTGTGGCGGCAGTGCGGTCAGGCGAAAGGCGTCGAGCAAGCTGCTCACTGGGCACCTCCACTGACTTTGCCGTACAGCGTCACCACGCATGCACCGCCCAGCCCGAGGTTATGGGCCATGGCCAGGCGCGCACCGTCGACCTGCCGCTGCTCGGCATTGCCGCGCAATTGCTGGGTCAGCTCGTAGCACTGCGCCAAACCGGTCGCGCCCAATGGATGGCCCTTGGAAAGCAGACCGCCGGACGGGTTGATCACGATCTGCCCGCCGTAGGTGTTGTCACCGTCCATGACGAACTTCTCGGCCCCGCCCTCGGGGCAGAAACCCAGCGACTCGTAGCAGATCACTTCGTTCTGGGCGAAGCAGTCGTGCAGTTCGCAGACGTCGATGTCCTGTGGACCGACGCCGGCCTTCTCGTACACCTGGCCCACGGCGGCGTGGGTCATGTGGGTGCCCACCCAGTCGAGCATCGACGGTTTTTCGAAGTTGAAGGATTCGGGTGTGTCGGTGGTCATGGCCTGGGCGACGATTTCCACGTCGCGGCGCAGGCCATGTTTTTTCGCGAAACGCTCGGACACCAGGATCGCCGCCGCGCCGCCACAGGTCGGCGGGCAGGCCATCAGGCGGGTCATGACGCCTGGCAGAATCACCGGGTCGTTCATCACGTCTTCGACGCTGAGCACCTTGCGAAACAATGCCAGCGGGTTGTTGGCGGCATGACGGCTGGCCTTGGCGCGCACTGCGGCGAAGGTTTCCATTCTGGTGCCGTATTTCTGTATGTATTCGCGCCCGGCACCACCGAAGGTACGGATGGCCTGGGCCATGCCATCCATATCGGCGGTCAGGCCGCGCAGGATCGGCAGGAAACGTTCGCGGGTCGGCGGGCGGTCGTCCCAATGGGACTTCAATGCGCCGGCCTGCATCTGCTCGAAACCCACCGCCAGTACGCAATCGGCCGAGCCGGATTCGATGGCCTTGCGCGCCAGGTACAACGCGGTGGAGCCGGTCGAGCAGTTGTTGTTGACGTTGACCACCGGAATCCCGGTCATGCCGACTTCGTAGAGCACGGTCTGGCCGCAAGTGGAATCACCGTAGACGTAACCGGCGTAAGCCTCCTGGACCAGGTTGTAATCGATCGCCGCATCGGCCAGGGCGCGACGCACCGCTTCGGCGCCCATCTGCACATAGGTCGGGCTGTCGCTGGGCTTGCGGAACGGGATCATGCCGACGCCGGCAACCAGTACTTTTTCGCTCATGGTGTCACCTGAAAAAATGCGGGAAAAGGAATCACAACTGGCGCGCGATGAGTTCGCGCAGCACTTCGCTGGTGCCACCGAAGACACGCGTCACGCGCATGTCGACGAAGGCGCGGGCGATCGGGTACTCCATCATGTAGCCGTAGCCGCCATGCAGCTGGACCATGTCGTCGATGCACTTCCACAGGGTTTCGGTGGCCAGGAGCTTGGCGATGGCCGACTCCTGCACCGTGAGGCGACGACGCATGTGCTCACTGATGTAGTGGTCGATGGTCAGGCGCACGGCCGTGGCCTGGGCCTTGATGTCCGCGAGCTTGAACTTGGTGTTCTGGAAGTCCCAGACGGTCTGATTGAACGCCTTGCGGTCCTTCACGTACTCGACGGTCTGCTCCAGCAGGCGTTCGAGCTTGGCGGCGCTGTACAGGGCGATCACCAGGCGCTCTTGCGGCAACTCTTCCATCAGGTGCATGAAGCCCTGGTTCTCTTCACCGAGCAGGTTGCCCACCGGCACACGGACATCGTCAAAGAACAGCTCGGCGGTGTCGGCGGCGTGCTGGCCGACCTTGTCCAGCTTGCGCCCGCGGCGGAACCCTTCACGGTCGCACTCGACCATGATCAGGCTGCAGCCCTTGGCCCCGGCACTCGGATCGGTCTTGCACACGACCACCACCATGTCGCAGGTCAGGCCGTTGCTGATGAAGGTCTTGCTGCCGTTGATCACCCACTCGTCGCCGTCACGCACGGCGGTGGTACGGATCGCCTTGAGGTCGGAACCGGTGCCCGGCTCGGTCATCGCGACGGCCAGTACGGTTTCGCCGGTGCAGATTTTCGGCAGCCATTTCTGCTTCTGCTCTTCGGTGCCCAGACGCACGATGTAGGGCGCGACGATGTCCGAATGCACGCCCAGGCTCCAGCCCGAAACCCCGGCGCGGTACAGCTCTTCGATCAACACCGCCGAGTGACCGAAGTCGCCGCCGCCACCGCCATATTCGGTGGGCACGGTGAGGCACAGCAGATTGTGGCGGCCAGCCTTGAGCCAGGTTTCCCGGTCGACCTGCCCGGCCTCGTCCCACTGCGCCTGTTTGGGCAGGCACTCACGCTCGAAGAAACGCCGCGCGGTGTCGCGCAGCATTTCGTGGTCTTCACGGTAGACGGTACGGTTGATATGCATCGGGATCTCCAGTGGGTTGCCAGGCTAGGCTTGCGCCTGGTTCGTGGAACCACTGTATTGGCGGGGGGTGGGTCGTGAAGCCACCCGGATCGGGTAGCGAATTGAAGGTGGTTGAACAGTGAAGTTCGGGGATGCAAAACGGCCCCCTGTGGGAGCGGGCTTGCTCGCGAAAGCAGTGTGTCAGTCGACGCACATCTTGAATGTGGGTCCGCCTTCGCGAGCAAGCCCGCTCCCACAGGGTCTTGGTGGTGAAGTTAGGTGGGTTATTGGCGCAGTTCGCGCTTGAGGACTTTGCCAGCGGCCGAGAGCGGCAGTTCGTCGCGGAACTCAACGGTTTTCGGGCATTTGTAGGGTGCGATGAACTCGCGGCAGTACCTGCGTAATTGCTCGGCATCGACCTGGGCACCGGGCTTGCGCACCACCACCGCGTGCACCGCCTCGCCCCACTGTTCATGGGCAACGCCGATCACCGCGCACAGCGCCACGGCCGGGTGCCGCGCCAGGACGTTTTCGACTTCCGCCGAGTAAACATTTTCGCCACCGCTGACGATCATGTCCTTCAAGCGGTCGACGATGAACAGGTAGCCCTGCTCATCCATCCACGCGGCATCGCCGGTGTACAACCAGCCATCTCGCAATGCCCTGGCCGTTTCCTCGGGCTTGTTCCAGTAACCCTGCATGATGTTCGGCCCGCGCACGATGATCTCGCCCACCGTGCCACGCGCAACTTCCTGACCTTGCGGGTCGACGATTTTCACGTTGACCCCCAACCCGCCGCGCCCGACCGAACGCGACAGACCACTCTTGCGTGCCTGCGGCGTGTGATTGCACGGCAGATTGCTCGACACCACCGGGCAGGCTTCGGTGAGCCCGTAGGAATGAGAAAGCTCGAGATCCGGAAGCCGGGCCAATACCTGCTCCACCATTTCGCCAGCGCTGGGTGACGCACCGTAGGTCAGGCGTTTCAGGCTACCGAGGTCATGGCGATCGAAGTCCGGATGGGCCAGCAGCGCCAGGATCATGGTCGGCACCAGCAGCGTCTCGGTGATCCGTTCCCGCTCGATCACCTGCAGCACTTGGGCCGCGTCGAAACTCGACAGCAGCACATGGCTTTCACCGGCCATGAACTGAATCAGTGCCCGAGCCATGCCGGCGACATGGAACAGCGGCGCCACGTGCAACAGTCGACCGTCACGGATAGGCGGCATGTCGACCATGCGCGGCATGCACGCCGACCACAGGTTCAAGTGCGACTGCATCACGCCCTTGGGAAAGCCGGTGGTTCCGCCGGTGTACATGATGCAGGCAAGGTCTTCACCACCCCGCCCGGCGTCTTCGACCGGCGTGGCCTGGGCAATCAGTTGCTCGAAACCCAGCATGCCCACCGGCACTTCGCCCTCGCCTGCATAGATAAACCGTGGCGCATGGCGGGCACTGATGCGGATCTTCTCGGCCAGTGGTGCAAAGTGTTCGTCGACGATAAGGATGCCGGTACTGCAATCGTCCAGCGAATAGACGATCTCCGGCACGCTCCAGCGGATGTTCACCGGGTTGAGCACCCCGCCGCTCCACCACACGCCCATGATGTATTCCAGGTAGCGGTCGGAGTTGAGCGCCAGCATGCCGACCCGATCGCCGGCCGCCATGCCCAGACTCTGCAAGGCACCCGCCAGGCGAGCGACGCGGTCGCCAAACTGGCGATAGGTCCGACGGCGATCACCGAAAACCGTCGCGAGCTGATCCGGGTTCTGTTGCAACGTGCGTTGCAGGCATTGGGTCATGTACATGACGTCTGGCCCTTCCAGGGGGTGAAGACACCGTTGGCCCGCAACACCAGGCGCTCGCCGACCTTCAACAGGCAGCTGGCGCTGATGAAGGTGCCGCCGCTCTTGAGCACTTGCACATGCGCCTCCAGCCAGTCTCCTTCGCGCACCGGACCGAGGTAATCGACGTTCAGGTTGACCGTCACCGCCACCGACTGCGACACCGAAAGGCGCCGCAAAATGACGCCGAACGCGCTGTCCGCCACCGTGGCGAGAAAGCCGCCGTGGGCGATGCGCACGTAATTGAGATGCTGGGGTTCGAGGCGCACCGCCAGGATCGGCAGCGTTTCATGCACATAAAAGTCGCCGCAACAGCGCAAAAAACCCGAGCGTTGTTCCAGCGCGCAGAAGCCCTCGGGAATCAATGCGCCACCGTTCACTTGCGGCATCAACTGACACCCCGATCCTTGCCGGCCCAAAACGGTTCGCGCAGATCGCGCTTGAGCACCTTCCCTGCGCCGGACAGCGGCAACGCGGTGCGGAACTCGACCGACTTCGGCGTCTTGTAGCCCGCGATCTGCCGCCGGCAATGCTCGATGATCGCGGCTCCCGCGGCTTCGTGATCGGGCTTGAGCACGATCACAGCATGCACCGCTTCGCCCCACTGCACGCAGGGAATGCCGATCACTGCGCAGGCGGCGACGGCCGGGTGACTGGAAATCGCGCTTTCGACTTCACCCGAATAAACGTTTTCGCCACCGCTGACGATCATGTCCTTGAAGCGGTCGACGATGTAGATATAGCCGTCGTCGTCCATGTAGGCGCCGTCGCCGGTGTGCATCCAGCCGCCACGCAGGGCCTGGGCGGTTTCTTCGGGTTTGTTCCAGTAGCCGAGCATGATGTTCGGGCCACGGACCAGCACTTCGCCGACCGTGCCGCGCGGCACCTCGTTGTCGTGTTCGTCGACGATGCGCACCGTAACGCCCAGCCCTGGCCGCCCGGCCGAGCGCAGGCGACCATTGGCAATGCCTTCGGCGCTGTGGTTTTCCGGACCGTTGGCGCTGATCGGCGGCGCCGCTTCGGTCATGCCGTACCCTTGGGTGAACTCGACATTGGGCAACGCCTTGAGCGCCAGTTCGAGCAAGGGCACGGCAATCGGCGAGGCGCCGTAGGTGAGACTGCGCAGGCAGCTCAGGTCATGTCTGGCGAATTCCGGGTGCATGATCAATGCCTGAAGCATGGTCGGCACGATCAGGATGTCGGTGATGCGCTCGCGCTCGATGGTACGCATCACGTCCAGGGCATCGAAGGCCGGGACGAAAATGCTCGGCAGACCGAGCAGCGAGATCAGGATGACCCGCGACAGCGCCGCCAGGTGGAACATCGGCGCGATGTGCAGGGTCAGGGCATCCGCCGGCACCGGCACATCGGCCGCACGGGCCACGGCAGCGGTCCACAGGTTCATGTGCGACTGCATCACGCCCTTCGGCCGGCCGGTCGTGCCGCCGGTGTACATGATGCTCGCCAGGTCATCACCGCCGCGAAAGGCGTCGTCCACCGGCGTAGCTTCACGAATCAGTTGCTCATAGGACAGCATGCCTTCGGGCAATGGCCCGTCGCCGATGTGAATCAGCAATGGTCGTACCTTGGCGCTGCCGGCGATGTCTTCGGCCATGGGCAGGAAGGTGTCGTCGATCAGCAGGATGCGCGTGTCACAGTCGTCCAGCGAGTAGACGATTTCCGGCACGCTCCAGCGAATATTCACCGGGTTGACCACGCCACCGCCCCACCAGGTCGCCAGGAAATACTCAAGGAATCGGTCGGAGTTCAGGCCCAGCAGGCCGACGCGGTCGCCGGTCTGCATCCCCAGTTGCTGCAACGCCCCGGCCAGACGAGCCACCCGCTCGGCCAGTTCGGCATAGGTGCGGCGGCGGTCGCGAAAGACCGTCGCCACGGCATGGGGACGTTGCTGCAACACACGGTGCAGGCCTTGGGTCAAATACATGGGGTTCTCCTGTGAATTATTGTTGTCAGGTCAGGACGAATGCGGCGCTTGCCTGTTGCGTCAGGTGCCGGTGTACTTCGGTGAACGCTGCTCGGCCTGGGCCATGCGCCCTTCGGCGTGATCTTCGCTGTCGCGCAGCAACCCCCAGTGCAGATGGGCCTGGGTGACGAAATCCCGGGGTGCGAGGTGGGCGGTCTGCAAGGCCAGGCGCTTGATCGACTGCACTGCCAGCGGGCCATTGGCGGCAATGCGCCCGGCCAGATCCAGCGCCGCCGGCAGCAGACGGTCCTGGGGCAGCAGCTCTATGATCAAACCGATGTCCAAAGCCTCCTGCGCGCCGATCGACTCCCCGGTCAGGGCCATTTTCATCGCGTGTGCCGCCGGGATCGCACGCAGCAGGTACTGCACGCCGCCGGCCGCTGGAATGGTCGCGTCGCATACTTCAGGCAAGCCGAAGGTAGCGCCGCACGAAGCGATGCGCAGATCGCATTGCAGCGCCAGCTCAAGACCGCCTCCCAGGCAGGCACCATTGATGGCGGCAACCACCGGTTTCCAGATGTCCAGGTCGCTGAGGTCGAACAGTCGGCTGTAGCCACCCTCCTCGGCTTCGGTTTCGCGACTCTTGAGGGTGCCGGCGACGAACCCCGAAGCGGCCAGCAGCGACTCCTTGTGGCTCGCACCGCTGCAAAATGCACGTTCGCCGGCACCGGTCAGGACGATGACCCGCACCTGTTCGTCATCCTGGCAGGCGCCCAGGGTCTTGCGCAGGTGCATCAAATCGCTGAGGGTCAGCGCGTTGTTCGACTGTTGCGCATCGAGCGTGACAAGTGCCACGTGATCGATGATCTTGAACTGAATGGCCATGGGTGACTCCTGCGCTGCACGGATCTTTATGTTTTTTCGGGGAGAACGCGCTCAGGCGCGCCATCCCAGACCCAGCGCGCGCAAGCGCTCAATGGCCGGCGTGTCGAAGCCCCAGTCGCGCAGTGCGTCGCCGCCGTGTTCGCCACGCTCGGGAGCGGGTTGCGGTTGCGCCGATGGCGTGCCAAGAAAACGCGGAGCCGGGACCGGCTGCACCACCCCGTCGACCTCGATGAAGCTGCCACGGGCAACGCCATGGGGATGTCGGGCGGCTTCGACAAGCCCCAGCACCGGTGCAACGCAAGCGTCGCTGCCTTCGAACGCTGCCACCCACTGCTCGCGGGTGCGGCCCAGGAACGCAGCGGTGAAGACCTCACGCAGCCGCGGCCAGCCAGCCCGGTCGTGCTGATTGGGCAAGTCGGCGTTGGACAGTCCGAGGATTTCCAGCATCTGCGCATAGAAGCGCGACTCGATCGGCCCGATTGCCATGTACTGGCCGTCGCGGGTTTCGTAGGTGTCGTACCAGGGCGCGCCACCGTCGAGCAGGTTGCTGCCGCGCTGTTCTGTCCAGTGCCCGCCGGCGAGCAAGCCCCAGATCACCGAGCCCAGCTGCGCAGCACCTTCGGTCATGGCCGCGTCGACCACCTGGCCGGCGCCGCCGCGCTGCACGTTGACCAGCGCCGCCAGCACGCCCATCGCCAGCAGCATGCCGCCACCGCCGTAATCGCCCACCAGGTTCAGCGGCGGCACCGGTCGCCCACCGGCCGGGCCGATGCTCGACAACACACCTGACAAGGCGATGTAGTTCAGGTCATGCCCGGCGCGGTCGGCCATCGGGCCGGTCTGGCCCCAACCGGTCATCCGCGCGTAAACCAGGCGCGGATTGCGTTCGAGCGCGATGTCAGGGCCAAGACCCAGGCGCTCCATCGTGCCGGGGCGAAACCCTTCAATCACCACATCGGCACGTTCGATCAGTTCCAGCGCAGCGGCGACACTGTCCGGGCGCTTCAAGTCGAGGGTGACCGAACGCCGATTGCGCCCGGTAATATCGGCACGCTTGCCTTCCAGCTTCGGCCCCAGGTCACTGGCCTTCTGCGGGCGGTCGATGCGCACCACGTCGGCGCCCATGTCGGCCAACAGCATGGTGCCAAACGGCGCCGGCCCGATTGCCTCAAACTCCACCACCCGAATGCCACTCAGTACGCCCATTGCCAACGCTCCACTGTTCTGACGGAGCGCCACAGCACTCCTATTCTTGTGCCTTCCAGTAGATCAATCCGTTGATCGACGACCACCACCCGCATCGGGTGGTGGCCGCCAAAGACAGGGTCATGCCACCCATGCTCTGGGTTACACTCGATGAGATTCGACGCACTCACAAAACAAGAAAGAATCGGACAGCCCCATGGATAAACCCCGCAAGTCCAATGCATCGGACCCCCATGCCAGCCAGGTCTTCAATCCGGTTCAGTCCCCGATCGTCAGCACCAAACTGATTCCGCCGCGCAGCACCGGGCGCCTGATCTCCCGCGAACGCCTGCAGGATCAGATGCTCAAGGCCCGACGCCTGCGCTGCATCGTGCTCAAGGGGCCGGCTGGCTGCGGCAAGACCTCGACCCTGATCGCCTGGCGCCAGGCGCTGTTGCCGTTGGGATTCGATGTGGCGTGGCTGACGTTGTCGGCGGACGACAACGAACTGACGCGTGTTCTTGACTACCTGCTGGCGAGCCTCGGCCAAATCGACCCGGCGCTGGTGCGGGACGCGACTCAACTGGAAGGTCGCGGCATCGACAGCGAAGCCGTTGAGCGCACCGTCATCACCCTGGTGCGTAGCATTGCCAGCCGTGGCCGTGAACTGGTGCTGGTACTCGACGACCTGCACCACCTGACCGACGTGGGCATTCACCAGGCCCTGCAATGGCTGATCGACTACGCCCCGGCCAACCTGCACCTGGCGCTGGTATCGCGCAGTGCCGTGCCGTTGTCCCTGGCGCGGTTGCGCAGCCAGGAACTGGTGCTCGAGCTGAACCTGCGGGACTTGCGCTTCACGGCGCTCGAGTCCGAACAGTTCCTCAAGGCGCAGTTGGGTGAGATCAATGCCCGCGACGCCAGGATGATGCATGAGCTGACCGATGGCTGGGTCGCCGGCCTGCAACTGCTCGCCGTCAGCCGCAAAAAGAACCGCCCGCCTGCCACCCCGGACGCCACGTCAGTGCACACGCAACTGCGGGACGATCAAGCCTTCGCCAAGTTTTTCGAAGTCGAAGTGCTGTCTCACCTGTCGCCGACCGACCTCGACCTGCTGCTGCTCATGGCCGTGTGCAACCGATTCTGCGCCTCATTGTGCGCCGCACTCAGCGGCCACCCGCAGGCGGTTGCCGAAGCGAATGCGCTACTGACGCGCATGGAGCGGGACAACCTGTTCCTGATCCCGGTGGACAGCGCCGAACGTGAAACCTGGTATCGCCTGCACCCGCTGTTGCGCGAAACCCTGCTCAAGTATTTCGACTCCCGCAGCCAGGCCGAGCAACACGCGGTGCACGTGCGGGCGTGGCACTGGTTCCGTGACCACAATCACCTGGATGAAGCGGTGCACCACGCGGTCATGGGCGGCGACCCGGCTGCCGCCGCCGACCTGGTGGAGCAACACGCCGAGGCGCTCTACGCCCATGGCGACCTGCGCATGTTGATCGAGCTGGTACGGCTGTTGCCGGTCGAACAGGTACAGGCCCGGGTCAAGCTGCGCATCCTCAAGGCGCGGATGCAGTTGTATGCCCGGGATTTCGTGGCCTGCAGCGCCAGTCTCGAACAACTGTTTCGCGACGTTCCCGAGAGCGAAGTCCATGACCACTTCATGATCTCGCTGCTGCGCGCCTCCCTGGCCCTGCAACGCGATGACACCGACGCGGCCATGACGGTCCTGCCGCAACTGCTCAACCCGCCGCCGGGCAGCAACAGCGTGGCCATCGGCTCCTGCGCCAACATCCTGTCCTGGCTGTACATGCACCGCGGCGAATATGAAAAGGCCCGGCAGGTACAACTCGACCGGCCGAACCTGCTGATCAATGGCGAACCGCTGCTGGGAACCACGGCGGGCAGCCTTCAGGGGCGTTGCATGATTGGCTTGAGCCTGGCCCTTGAAGGCCAGATGACTCAGGCGGAAAGGGTTTACCGCGACGTGCTGCATGAGGCCGGCCAATGTGGCAAGGCCGGTGCCGACGCGACTTATCTCTCCGCCGCGCTGCTCGGTGAGGTGCTGTACGAAACCAACGATGTCGACGCCGCGTTCAAAATGCTCTCGGGCTGGATCGACATTCTCGAACGCATTTCGATTCCCGATTCCGTCCTGCGTGTGCTGCAAGTGTTATGGAACGTGCAATGGCTGGCAGGTAACCATCAAGAAGCCCTGGCGTTTGTCGAGCGGCTGGATGAGTACGCGATCAAACTGGGTCTGGAGCGCCTGCAAGCCTACTGCCTGACCTGGCAAGTGCGCTGGTTGCTGATTCTCGGGGAGACGGCACAAGCCCAGGCCAAACTGGCGCGCCTGGAAGCCATCGACGCGCGTCACCCGGATGCCGGGCACACGGCCCTGAAGGAAATCCACATCCTGGCCGAGAATGCCCGCGCTCGCTGGCAACTGGTCCAGGGTGATCTGGACGGGGCTTTCGATCGCATAGAACGATTGATCGAAACCTGCGACCGGCATCGTCGCCAACTCGGGGCAACGCGCCTGCTGGTGCTCAGTGCCGTGATCGAGTCCGAACGCGGCAACCCTGAACGGGCACGGATCAAAGTCATCGAAGCCTTGCGCCGAGGTCAACGCTTTGGCCTGGTGCGCAGCCTCCTCGACGCCCATCCGGATGGCTTGAAACTGATCTGCGATATTGCCGCCCGCGAAGCCCTGGACCCGGTGCTGGCGTTTTATGTCGAGCGCTTGCAGGCGGCCGAGGCCACGACCCCGGCGATCTCGAAGGCCAAACCTGCGACAACGGCCACCAGCAAACCGTTGACGGCCGGGATCGAGCCGTTGAGCGAGCGAGAAATCGAAGTCGTGCGCCTGCTGGCCCAGGCCCTGCCCAACAAGAAAATCGCCCGTGCCCTGGGGCTCTCGCCGGAAACCGTGAAATGGCACCTGAGCCATATCTACAGCAAGCTCGGCGTCAACAGCCGCGATGAAGCGGTGGCGCGGGTGCGAGATCTGGAATCGCAGGATGGCAGCAACGTCCACCCCTGAAACCCTGTAGGAGCTGCCGCAGGCTGCGATCTTTTGACTTTGTTTTTTAAGAACAAGATCAAAAGATCGCAGCCTGCGGCAGCTCCTACATGGATTGTTTTTTCCCCCGCCACCCGGCTCGGGTGGCGTTCGGGCCACGGGCCCCACCTATCGTAACCCTCAGATCACAGGCGCAGTCCGCGCCTTGCGTAAGCGCTCGGCCCAAGGCCGGCCTGCCATGTTTGAGGAGTCTTGCGTGCACATCGCCCGAACCGTTTTCCGCGACGACCATGAGATGTTCCGTACCACCGTGCGGCGCTTTTTCGAACGCGAATGCCTGCCGCGCCAGGCCGCCTGGGACAAGGCCGGCCAGGTCGACCGCGAAACCTGGCTCAAGGCCGGCCGCGAAGGCTTGCTCGGCATCACCCTGCCCATCGAATACGGTGGCGGTGGCGGTGATTTCGGTCACTGTGCGGTGTTCAACGAGGAGTTCGCCCGGGCCGGCGTGAGTGGCGCCTACTTCGGCATGCATTCGGACGTCATCGCTCCGTACATCAATCGCTGCGGTAACGAAGAACAGAAACAGCAGTGGCTGCCGGGCATTTGCTCGGGCGAGATCATCCTGGCCATCGCCATGACCGAGCCCGGCACCGGCAGCGACCTCAAGGCCGTGCGCACCACCGCCGTGCGCGATGGCGACGAATACGTGATCAACGGCAGCAAGACCTTCATCAGCAACGGCCTGACCGCCGACCTGGTCATTGTCGTGTGCAAGACCGACCCGGCGGCCGGCGCCAAGGGCATCAGCCTGATCGCCGTGGAAGCCAGCCGCGCCGGTTTCAAGCGCGGGCGCAAACTGGAGAAAGTCGGCCAGGCCGCCGCCGACACGTCCGAGCTGTTCTTCGACAACGTCCGCGTGCCCGTCGGCAACCGCCTCGGCGAGGAAGGCCTGGGCTTTACCTACCTGATGGGCGAACTGCCCCAGGAGCGCTTCTCGATTGCGGTGTCCGCCGCCGCGAAGCTGGAGCGCCTGCTGGAGCAGACCCTCGAGTACGTGAAGGACCGCAAGGCCTTCAACCAGACCGTCTGGGACTTCCAGAACAGCAAATTCAAGCTCGCCGACATCAAGGCCCAGGCCACCGCCATGCGGGTGATGGTCGACTACTACCTGGGCGAGCACATGCGTCGGCGCCTGACCCTGGAAGAAGCGGCCATCGCCAAGCTCTTCACCACCGAGACCCTGTGGAAATGCATCGACGACATGGTCCAGCTGCACGGTGGCTACGGCTACATGATGGAGTACCCGATCGCCCGCGCTTTCGTCGACTCACGGGTCAATCGCATCTACGGCGGCACCAGTGAAGTCATGCGCGAAATGATCGCGCGCAAGCTCTGAACCTCTCATACAACAAGGAAAACAACGATGAGCAATAAAGTGTTCGTTGCTGGCGTCGGCATGATCCAGTTCAAGAAACCGGGGACCAACGAGCCCTACGACGTCATGGGTGAACAGGCGATCCGCCAGGCCCTGGCCGATTCGGGTGTGAATTTCAATGACATCCAGCAGGCCTACGCCGGTTATGTCTACGGCGACTCCACCTGCGGCCAGAAAGCCTTGTACCGCGTGGGCATGACCGGCATTCCGCTGATCAACGTCAACAACAACTGCGCCACCGGTTCCAGCGCCCTGTTCCTCGCTCGCCAGGCGGTACAAAGCGGCGCGGTGGACTGTGCCCTGGCGTTTGGCTTCGAACACATGAACCCGGGCGCCTTGAAATCCGCCTGGACCGATCGCGCACCGGCCACCGAACGTGCCCTGGTGCTGGCCAACGAACTGATCGGCATGCCTGACCTGCCCAATGCCATCCGCCAGTTCGGCGGCGCCGGCTACGCGCACATGCAGAAGTACGGCACCCGACTGGAAACCTTCGCCAGGATCCGCGCCAAGGCCAGCCGTCACGCCGCCAATAACCCGCTGGCAGTGTTCCGCAACGTGGTGAGCAGCGAAGAAGTCATGGCCGCCCCGATGTTGTGGGAAGGAGTGATGACGCGATTGATGGCCTGCCCGCCGACCTGTGGCGCTGCCGCGGCCATCGTGGTGTCCGAAGCGTTCGCGAAAAAGCACGGCCTGCGCACTGACGTATTGATGGCGGGCCAGGCGCTGACCACTGACCTGCCGAGCACCTACGACGCCAGGGACATGATCCGCGTGGTCGGTTTCGACATGACCCGCATGGCTGCGGATATCGCCTACAACCAGGCCGGTATCGGCCCGCAGGACATCGACGTCATCGAACTGCACGACTGCTTCGCGCAGAACGAACTGTTGACCTATGAAGGCCTGGGCCTGTGCGCTGAGGGCGGCGGTGAGCGACTGGTCAACGATGGCGACAACACCTATGGCGGCAAATGGGTGACCAATCCGTCCGGCGGCCTGCTCTCCAAGGGCCACCCGCTGGGCGCCACCGGCCTGGCCCAGTGCTTTGAACTGACCCACCAACTGCGCGGCACCGCCGAACAACGCCAGGTGCAGGACGCGCGCATTGCGGTGCAGCACAACCTCGGTCTGGGCGGCGCCTGCGTGGTCACCGTTTACCAGAAAAACTGACGCGCCCGCAGAGCAAAGGAGCCATTTCGATGATCGACAAGAAACACATCGGCAGACAACTGCCCACTTTCCTCGTGACCGCCGAAGCCGGGCAACTGCGCTTCTTCGCCAAGGCCACCGGTGAAACCAACCCGGTTTACTTTGACGAACAGGCCGCACGCGATGCCGGGTATCCCAACCTGCCGCTGCCGCCGACCTTTCTGTTTTCGCTGGAGTTCCAGATTCCCTCGAACGCCTGGCGTGACGAACTGGGCATCGTCACCGCGCGCATTTTGCACGGCGAAGAATCCTTCCGTTATCACCGCATGGCCTATGCCGGCGACACCTTGCGCTTCGATGTGCGCATCGCCGACATCTACGACAAGAAAGGCGGCGCCCTGGAATTCGTGGTGCGCGAAACCCGAGTCACCAATCAGCACGGTGAGCACGTTGCGGACCTGCGCAGCGTGCTTGTGCAGCGCAACAGCTGAAGCGGAGAACACTGATGAACGCGATTAGCCTGGAAAAAATCAACGTCGGCGACACCCTGCCACCACTGGCCCTGCCGCCGATCAACCGCACCACCCTGGCCCTGTTCGCCGGTGCGTCGGGTGATCACAACGCCATCCACATCGACACCGATTACGCGCGCCGGGCCGGCATGCCCGACGTGTTCGCCCACGGCATGCTGTCGATGGCCTACCTCGCTCGCCTGCTGACCCAGTGGGTCGATCAGCGCCAGTTGCGCGAGTTCGGCGTGCGCTTTCTCGGCATCACTCACCTGGGTCACCAGATCACCTGCACCGGCACTGTCGTCGAGCGCTTCGAGGTCGACGGCGAGCAACGTATCAAGGTCGAAGTGCGCACCACCAATCAATACGGCGAGACCAAGATCGTTGGCGACGCCGTGATCGCTCTGTAAACAAAACTGATCACTGAGGAGCAACACCCCATGGCAAAACTCGAAGGCAAAGTCGCACTGGTCACCGGTTCCGGTCGTGGCATCGGTCAACAGATCGCCCTGAAACTGGCGAGCGAAGGCGCGCGCATCGTCATCAACGACCTGGACGCCGACCCGGCCCACGAGACCGCTGAAATGATCCGCAAGCTGGGTGGCGAAGCCGCCGTCTGCCACGGCAACGTCAGCGCCCCGGACTTCGGCGACCGCTACGTCAAGACCGCGATGGACAACTTCGGCGCCATCGACATCATCGTCAACAACGCCGGCTACACCTGGGACGACGTGATCCAGAAGATGAGCGATGAGCAGTGGTACGCCATTCTCGATTGCCACATGACCGCGCCCTTCCGCATCCTGCGGGCGGCCTACCCGATCATCAAGGCCCAGGCCCAGGCCGATGCGGCGGCCGAGCGCGAGGTGTTCCGCAAAGTGGTGAACATTTCTTCGGTGTCGGCCCTCAACGGCAACGCCGGGCAGATGAACTACTCCTCGGCCAAGGCCGGCGTAATCGGCATGACCCGTGCGCTGGCGCGCGAATGGGGTCGTTTCAAGGTCAACGTCAATGCCGTGGCCTTCGGTTTCATCGAAACCCGCATGACCAAGGCCGACGCCCATGCCGGCGCCACGGTGAACATCGAAGGCCGTGACATCCGTGTCGGCATCAGCCCGGAAGCCGCCAAGTCGTTCGCCCAGCGCAACCCGCTGGGTCGTCCGGGCACCGTGCAGGAAGCGGCCGATGCGGTGTACCTGTTCTGCTCGCCGGAGTCGAACTACATCACGGCGCAGACCATCGCGGTGGCCGGCAATCTGCAATAAGCACAAAGCGATAAGCAGCAGGTAAAAACCACTGTGGCGAGGGAGCTTGCTCCCGCTGGGGCGCGAAGCGGCCCCGAAAAAATGGGCCTGCTTCGCAGCCCAACGGGAGCAAGCTCCCTCGCCACAAAAAGCTCCTCCGCCACAACTTCGTTTGAGTTTTGATGACCGCAGGACCACCCCATGAACATGACTGAAAGCAACATCCGCCTGGCCGCCATCAAACTGATCTCGCGCAACGGCTTCGGCTCGATGAGCCTGCGCCAGCTCGCCACTGAAGCTGGCATCAACGCCTCGACGCTGTACCTCTACTACAAAGGCAAAAACGAACTGCTGCTGGAGCTGATTCTCGAGTATTTCCAGGGGGTGTCCCGGGAGTGGGCACGGCGTCGCCCCAAAAAGTGCGCGACCGCCGATATCAAACTGCTCGCCTTCATCGCCTGCCACGTGCGTTATCACCTGGAACACCAGGACGAGGCCATGCTCGGCAATCTGGAGTTCAGAAGCCTCGGCGAAGAGGATCTGGAGCAGGTCCGCCAAGCCCGGCGTCAGTATCTGAACGCCCTGCAGGAACTGCTGGAACAAGGGGTCAAGGAAGGTTCGCTGAGCTGCGCCGAACCCAAATTGATGGCCCGCACCCTGTTCAACATGCTCACCCATGCCTGCGTCTGGTACCAGGCCGATGGTCGCTGGAGCATTGATGCCGTCATCCGCCATTACTCGGAACTGGTGTTGAAAATGCTCGGCGCCGCGCCTGTTCCGTCGCACGGGATACCGGCCCCACGAGCCTTGGTCACCCGCCGCCCGATGACCGCGGAGGCACGCCCATGAGCGATCTCATGCAACCGTTTTCCATGGCCGGCAAGACCGTCCTGGTGGCCGATGCCAGCACCCGACTGGGCGCGCATTTCGCCCGCCTGATCAGCCTCGCTGGAGCCCGTGTGGCCCTCGGCGGCCAGCACCCTTCGCAGTTGGAGCAACTGGCGGCCGACCTGCATTGGGAAGGTGGCGAAGTCATGGTCGTCAGCCTCGACAGCGCCCGCAGACCGAGCATCGAAGCCGCCCTGGATACCGTGCAGGCGCGATTCGGCAGCGTCGATGTGCTGATCAACAACAGCGCCGAGCGCGAGCATGTTGCCTTGAACAATCACATCGTCCATTGCACCAGCCTGCACATGATCAAGGCCGAACGCGGTGGCAGCATCGTCAATATCGACCCGCCGCCGCGCCCCATCAGCGAGCCGAACCCGTGCCTGCGCGCCAATAGCAGCCTGATCCGCATGAGCCGCGCCATGGCCCAGTCGCTGACACCCCACCGCATTCGCGTCAACGTCATCGCCGCCGGTCGAGGCAAGGACGCCGGCCTGCAAGAACTCAACGGCCCCTTGTTACTGCTGGCCAGCGGTGCCGGCGCCAGCGTCACCGGCGCGGTACTGCATATCTGACACGGCGCACTTCCCTGTAGGAGCTGCCGCAGGCTGCGATCTTTTGACGTTGATTTTCAAGATCAAGAGATCGCAGCCTGCGGCAGCTCCTACAGGTCAGCGCCACCTGATACGGGTGGCGCGAACCTTTTGACGACGTTCGAACATGGCCGCTGGTCGCCCTGCGCGACGCCCGTCAACAAGGAGCCAGTCAGATGACTCGCATAAAAAAGTGGCTGCCGAAACTCGCCCTGGTGGCGACAACGGTCATGGCAATGGCGGCGAATGCCGCTGACAAACCCAACATTCTGGTGATTTTCGGCGATGACATCGGCCAGACCAACATCAGCGCCTATTCCATGGGCGTGGTCGGCTACAAGACGCCGAACATCGACCGCATCGCCCACGAAGGCATGCTGTTCACCGACTACTACGCGGAGAACAGCTGCACCGCCGGGCGCTCGTCGTTCATCACCGGCCAGTCACCGCTGCGCACCGGCCTGACCAAGGTGGGCGTGCCGGGCGCGCCGATCGGCCTGCAAAAACGCGACATCACCATCGCCCAGGCGCTCAAGTCCCAGGGTTATGCAACCGGCCAGTTCGGCAAGAACCACCTGGGTGACAAGGACGAGTTCCTGCCGACCAACCACGGTTTCGACGAGTTCTTCGGCAACCTCTATCACCTCAACGCCGAAGAGGAACCCGAGCGCCCTTACTGGCCCAAGGATGACCCTGACTTCGTCAAGACCAGGACGCCACGCGGCGTGATCCACAGCTACGCCGACGGCAAGATCGAAGACACCGGCGCGCTGACCGCCAAGCGCATGGAAACCATCGACGACGAAACCACGGCTGCCGCTCAATCCTTCATCGAGAAACAGGCCAAGGCCGACAAGCCGTTCTTCGTCTGGATGAACACCACGCGCATGCATCTGTTCACCCACGTACGCGACTCGATGAAGGGCCAGAGCGGCATGCCCGGCAACGATTACGCCGATGGCATGCTGGAACACGACGGCGATGTCGGCAAACTGCTGAAGACCCTCGACGACCTGAAGATCGCCGACAACACCATTGTCGTCTACACCACCGACAACGGCCCGAACCAGTTCTCCTGGCCGGACGCAGCCACCACGCCGTTCCGTAACGAGAAGAACTCCAACTGGGAAGGCGCCTACCGCGTGCCGGCGATACTCCGCTGGCCAGGCAAGATCAAGCCGGGCGCAGTGTCCAACGAGATGTTCTCGGGCATGGACTGGTTCCCGACCTTGCTGGCAGCCGCGGGCGAAACCGACGTGAAGGAAAAGTTGCTCAAGGGCTGGGCACCGACCTCGGGCGGCAACAGCTTCAAGGTGCACCTGGACGGCTACAACCAATTGCCGTACCTGACCGGCCAACAACCTAAAGGCGAGCGTCGCGAGTTCTACTACTTCAACGACGACGGCGTGCTGGTATCGATGCGCTTCGAAAACTGGAAAGTGGTCTTCGCCGAACAGCGCGAACCCGGTGGCTTTGCGGTGTGGAGCAGCCCGTTCGTGCCACTGCGCGTGCCGAAGCTGTTCAACCTGCGCATGGACCCGTATGAGCGGGCTGACCTGGTCTCGGACCAGTACAACGACTGGCTGGTGAAAAACTCTTACCTGATGGCCGCGGGTGTGGCCAAGGCGGCGCGCTTCCTGCAGACCTTCATCGAGTACCCGCCGAGCCAGAAGCCTGCCAGTTTCAGCGTTGACCAGATTCGTGCTGCGGTCGATGCGAAAATTGAAGAGAAGCAGAAAAACCAGGCCAAACCCTAGGCGTATCGAGGCCGCCTGAATGCCAACGGCCAACCCGCCCAGGTGAAATTAAGCTTGGGCTAAGGTTGCCTGTTTAGTCTTCGAAGCTTTCAGGTAGTCGAGCATTTCGAAGATGGCCCGTGTCGATACAAGCGCCAAACCGCCGTTCAGCATCGTGCTGGTGAATTACAAAACCCTCGATCTGACCAGGATCTGCCTGGACCTTTTGCGTGAGCCTGCACGCAAAGCCGGCATACCCGTCTGTGTGGTGGACAACGATTCGGCGGACGCCAGCGTCGAGTATCTGCGCTCACTGGACTGGATCAACCTGATCGAACGCGATGCCCCCACCAAAGAACCCGGCCACATTGCCCATGGCAAGGCACTGGACATGGCGCTGTCCAGGGTCGATACCGACCATCTGTTCCTGATGCACACCGACACTTTCGTCTTCGATGCCAACATCTTTACGGTGATGATGGAGCACTGCACCAGGGACCAAAATGTCATCGCGGTCGGCTGCACCGAGCAACTCAATCGCGGGATGCCAAGGACTGTCTGGCGCTTCACCTCACGCTTCGCAAAGCACCATTTGCGCCGCTTGAAACTGTCCCTGGGCCTGCGTTCAAGAGAACCGAAGCCCTACACCGAAACCCACCTGAAAAGCTTTTGCACGCTATGGAATTGCAGGCTGATGAAGCAGCAGGGTCTGCATTTCCAGATCGATGACCGGGTGCCCGGTTATGAGCTGCAGGACCGCGCGATCGGCCTCGGCTACAAGGTGGTGTTTCTGTCCCCCGGCAAAATCTTCAAGTACCTGGACCACGTCCAGGCCGGCACCGTCGCCGCCGCTGGCGGATATGGCCGGGATCACCGGCGGACCAAAATGTACCAGGACATTCTCAAGCGCTTCAGTGCCGCCAATCCCTAGATGGATTGAACAGATCGCACTCACAGAAAAGCCCACTGACCGTCGCCGGTTCAGTGGGCTTTTTTGCATCAGACTCACTGGCTCATGATGAACGTCGCCAGGCTTTTCAGGTCGTCCGGGCCCAATTGTGCGAAGGGCGGCATGGGCACATCCCCCCACTTCCCGCTGCCGCCATGCTGAATGCTGGACATTACCCGGGCCAGTGCCTGGGGGTCATTGGCATATTTGGCCGCCACATCGTGATAGGCCGGGCCAACGACCTTATGGTCGATTGCGTGACAGGACAGGCAGGCGTTGTCCTTGAGCAAGGCCGAAGCCACTTTTGCCACCGACACCGTCGGCGGCTGCTCCACCGGCGGGTTCGAGGCCGTCTGGACATCGGCGTCAGTGGCCTTGGCACTGCCGTAGGTCGCCGCCAGGTACGCGCCGATCACACTCACGTCCTGGTCGCTGATCGGAGCACCGTACACGTGCTGCATCTTGCCCGCTTCGGCGGTCCACTGCGCCAGGCTCATGCCGGGTGGCTGGAAGTTGATGTAGTCGGCCGAATGGCAGATGGAGCACTTCTGCTGCGCCAAAGGGTAACCAGGCAGCGAACTGGGCTTGAACGCTGCCGTTTCGGGCGGCAAGGTGATCGAGAGTGGCGCGGCGTCAGCCAGGGTCATCAGGCAAACCTGGGCGGCACACAGCAGGGAGGTCAAAAATTTCATGCAGCCCTCCTCAGGCGACGGTCACGTGGCGGGTTTCGACGACGTGGCGGCGGTAGCCACCGGGGTTCCAGTCCGCTTGCAGCGGCTGCGTCTCGCCGGCCCTGTTGCTGGCGCGCACCATCAACTGAGTGGCGCCCTTGTTGGTAAAGGTGATCGGCAGCGTCCACTCACGAAAGGAGAAACGGCCCAGGTCCTGCCCGAGGGTGGATTCGCGCCAGTTGGCTCCGCCGTCGATCGACACCTCGACCTTGTTGACCCCGGCGCCGCCGTCGAACGCGATGCCCTTGAGCACCAGGCTCTGGTTCAGCGGCAATACATCGCCGTGTTTGACGCTGGTGATGAAACTGCGCACCGGCAACCTGGAAATCGGTTGGGTGTTCGCCGCCGTGGTGCCGGGGGCAATGCACAGGCAATCGTTATCCGGAACCCGGTACCCCTTGGCCATGAAAAAACCGTCGTAGGTATGGTCGACGACTTCGATCTCACTCAGGTGCTTGACCCAGTACGTGCCGAAATAACCCGGCACCACCAGACGAATCGGATAACCGTTGAGAAATGGCAGGTCGGTGCCATTCATTGACCAGGCGATCATCGGCTCGCCGTCCATGGCATGGCTGATGTCCAGCGCCTTGATGAACTCCGGCGTGCTCGGCAGCACCGGCTTATCGAGTCCACGGAAGGTCACTTGCATGGCGCCGGCCTTCACTCCCGCCTTTTCCAGTACCGCCTTGAGCGGTACACCCAACCACCGCGCATTGCCCATCGAGCCATTGCCCAACTGAGCCCCGAACACCCGCGGCATCGAGAAGCCACGGCTGTTGCCCGAACACTGATTGACGGCCACCACCTCCACCGGCTCGGCAAGCGCCTTGAGTTCGGCAAGGGAAAGCGACAGCGGTGTGTCGACCAAGCCCTTGATCGTCAAGCGGTAGCTGTCCGGATCGATGCTGGTCGGGAAATTGGCCAGGTGGTAACGCACGAAAAACGCGTCATTGGGCGTGATGACCCCTTCATTGAAGACAGAGAACGGCGTCTCCAGGTGCGGCGGGCGCGTGGTCACCAGGGTCAACGGGCGTTTTTGCGGGTATTGCACCAGCGGTCGCGGGCCCGCGGCAAAGGTCACTTCTTCAGTGTTTTCCTCGGCAGCCCTGGCCAGATTTGCCACCGGCGAAGCCGCCAACGCCAACGTGAAAGCATCGCGTAAAACCCGCCGGCGACTCGGCTGGCGGCTGTCTATAAAACTGAACTTCATTCTGCGCTCTCTATGATTGTTTTATCGAGATGCAACTGACTACTGTGGGAGCGAGCCTGCTCGCGATGGTCGTTAACGATTACGCGTGTTTACTGGATAAACGCAGCGCACGTGAGTCCATGTTCGGAACGCCGTCCGGAGCAGGCTTGCGCCTACATGTTCCCGCCAGGGCGAAGGGGTATCAGACTTACGGTTTCGCCTTACCGAGGTGGGTAAACAAACCAGTATCGTCACGACCAACCTGTCTGCTTCACATTGAGCGTCAGATACTTGGCAATTGATGACAGGGATTGCCGATATATGCGGCATAGAGAGAGTGCTGTTCACCTAAGCAGATGCCTCAGACACACCTGCTTTTTGTGGCGAGGGAGCTTGCTCCCGCTGGGCTGCGCAGCGGCCCCAAAAAAATGAGACAACAATGCCGTTTTTTATGAGTGCTACGCACTCAAGCGGGAGCAAGCTCCCTCGCCACGGGTTTCTCCCTGGCTGAAGACACGCTTAAGTAAACAGCTTTTCGGCATGTTCTGGTCATCGCCCACAAAAAACCCACTGACCGTCGCCGGTTCAGTGGGCTTTTTCCCTTCAGGCCAATAACTGCCCTCGCCTGCTACTGCGGATCGACTTGATCCAGCACGCGGTTCACCGACAACTCCGCCAAGGCAATCATCTGTTGAATCCCCAACGCCAAATTGCATTTAGGGCCGCTGAGGATAAACGCCAGCTCACTGGCCATGACACTGGCCGAGGCCAGGGTTTCACAGGCGTGAACCAGGAGGGTTTCGTTGTTGACGTTGGGGGCGATGGTGAAGATGGGGTTGGGACGGCGTTCGGCCCCGGCCGGTTTACGGGACACAAACTCAGTATCGGAATCGGACGAACTTGGGGTTTCTGATGAGTTAGCGTTTTCGTTGAGCATTTGGAACTCCATTGGATTGGGTTCCTATGAAAATCGGGCTACCACACCCGGTCGCTGGGTTGGCAGCGACCGAAGGAGATTAACGATGGCACTTCTGAGGGGCAAGCCCACTTCACTGCAGGAAATATCTGAGTCTCCAGACCGAAAAAACCCACTGACCGTCGCCGGTTCAGTGGGCTTTTTTTGATCCGGCGTCTAGTTACAGAGCCATATCACTCGCAGCACTAGCCTTCGGTGCCTTCGCATCCGTATCGACAGTCACTGGCTTCACAGCCGGCGCGATCACCGCTGGTGGCGGAGTCAGTTCCAGCACCTTGGCGGTGTAGGCCCACTCTTCAGCAACCTTCTCGGGGCTGTTGTTCAGCTGGGTGCCGTAGCTCGGTACGATCTGGTGCAGTTTTGCCTGCCACTCAGGGCTCGCGACCTTGTCCTTGAACACTTTCTGCAGCACGGTCAGCATGATCGGTGCGGCGGTCGATGCGCCTGGGGAGGCGCCCAGCAGGCCGGCGATGCTGCCGTCTTGCGAAGCGACGATTTCGGTGCCCAGTTTCAGCACGCCACCGGCGGCTTCGTCACGCTTGATGATCTGCACGCGCTGGCCGGCTTGCCACAGGCGCCAGTCTTCAGCCTTGGCGTTCGGGAAGTATTCCTTCAGGGCGTTGAGGCGGTCTTCATCCGACAGCATCAGCTGGCCTGCAAGGTACTCGACCAGCGGGTATTCCTTGATGCCGACCTTGGTCATTGGCCACACGTTGTGGGTGGTCGTGGTGGTCAGCAGGTCCAGGTACGAACCTTCTTTCAGGAACTTGGTGCTGAAGGTCGCGAACGGGCCAAACAGGATCACGCGCTTGCCGTCCAGCACGCGGGTGTCCAGGTGCGGAACCGACATCGGCGGTGCGCCCACCGAAGCCTTGCCGTAGGCCTTGGCCAGGTGTTGTTCGGCGATGGTCGGGTTCTCGGTCACCAGGAACGAGCCGCCTACCGGGAAGCCTGCGTATTCCTGGGCTTCAGGAATGCCGGACTTCTGCAGCAGGTGCAGGGCACCGCCGCCGGCGCCGATGAACACGAACTTGGCGTCGGTTTCGGTCTTGCTGCCGTCTTTCATGTTTTTGTAGCTGACGCGCCAGCTGCCGTCGGCGTTCTTGGTGATGTCCTGTACTTCGCTGGACAGCTTCAAGTCGAACTTCGGCGTGGTTTGCAGGTGTGCAACGAACTGACGCGTGATTTCGCCGAAGTTCACGTCGGTGCCGATCGGGCTCCAGGTGGCCGCGATTTTCTGGTTCGGGTCACGCCCTTCCATCATCAGCGGTACCCACTGCTTGATCACAGCCGGGTCTTCGGAGTACTGCATGCCGGCGAACAGCGGGCTCGCCTGCAGGGCGTCGTAGCGTTTTTTCAGGAACTTGATGTTGTCATCGCCCCACACGAAGCTCATGTGCGGCGTGGAGTTGATGAACGAACGCGGGTTCTTCAGCACGCCTTGCTGAACCTGCCAGGCCCAGAACTGACGGGAAATCTGGAAGGCTTCGTTGATTTCAACGGCCTTCGGGATCGAGACCTTGCCGTTCTCGTCTTCCGGGGTGTAGTTCAGCTCGGCCAGGGCGGAGTGACCGGTACCGGCGTTGTTCCAGCCGTTGGAGCTTTCCTGGGCGACGCCGTCGAGGCGCTCGATCATTTCCATCGAAGTGCCAGGTTCCAGTTCGTTGAGCCAGACACCCAGGGTCGCGCTCATGATGCCGCCGCCAATCAGCAGTACGTCGACCTTCTTGGCTTCTTCAGCCTGAGCTGTCGTCATCCCCAACGACAAGGCCAGCCCCAGCAGGGCTGTGTTCACTTTCTTAAACATCTGTAGCACCTATGATAAAACGCCATCCGCCCTTCCATCCTCATGCGCACAGCCCCCGTGTTTCACGGCAGTCACGGATGCGGCACTCAAGGATTGCAGGGTGGGCACACAAGGCCGATGAACTGCATCGACCCCAGTTTTTTTGTCCCTTCTGAACTGACTTTTTATCTTTATTGGCTTCAGCTACTTGAGCGACAGTGATTCGTTCGCCCGTCGCGAGGACAGGTAAACAGAATAGGTCAAACCAAGTTGGGGCGAAGAATATCACGACATGGCTAACCCGCGCGTCTGTTCGCGACTGCGTGGTCCGGTTGGCCCTTCAAGATCAAAAGATCGTCCGAAGGCTGCGATCTTTTGCTCTTCGGGAGGAGAACTATACTCACTGGACTTTTTCCGCCGAGGCTTGAGGTGTTGTCATGAGCGATAAAGACGATCTGCGCAAATATTCATCCCAAGTAATCGACGGCGTCGAAGCCGCGCCCGCCCGGGCCATGCTGCGCGCCGTGGGTTTTACCGATGCAGACTTCGACAAGCCGCAGATCGGCATCGCTTCGACCTGGGCCATGGTCACGCCCTGCAACATGCATATCGACAAGCTGGCGCTCGAGGCCGAAAAAGGCGCGAATGCCGCCGGCGCCAAGGGCGTGATCTTCAACACCATCACCATTTCCGACGGCATCGCCAACGGCACCGAAGGCATGAAGTATTCGCTGGTGTCCCGCGAAGTGATCGCCGACTCCATCGAAGTGGTCACCGGTTGCGAGGGTTTCGACGGTCTGGTGACCATCGGCGGCTGCGACAAGAACATGCCGGGCTGCCTGATCGGCATGGCGCGGCTCAATCGCCCGTCGATCTTTGTCTATGGCGGCACCATCCAGCCGGGGGCCGGGCATACCGACATCATTTCCGTGTTCGAGGCCGTGGGCCAGCACGCGCGGGGCGACATCAGCGAAATCCAGGTCAAGCAGATCGAGGAAGTGGCGATTCCCGGCCCCGGCTCCTGTGGCGGCATGTACACCGCCAACACCATGGCCTCGGCCATCGAGGCGCTGGGCATGAGCCTGCCCGGTTCCAGCTCCCAGGACGCCATTGGCGGCGACAAGGCCTCGGACAGTTTCCGCGCCGGGCAGCAGGTCATGGAGCTGCTCAAGCTCGACCTCAAGCCCCGGGACATCATGACCCGCAAAGCCTTCGAGAATGCGATACGCGTGGTGATCGCCCTCGCCGGCTCGACCAATGCCGTGCTGCATCTGCTGGCCATGGCCAACGCGGTGGATGTCGAGCTGACCCTGGATGACTTCGTCGAGCTGGGCAAGATCTCCCCGGTGGTCGCCGACCTGCGCCCCAGCGGCAAGTACATGATGAGCGAGCTGGTGGCCATCGGCGGCATTCAACCGTTGATGAAGCGCATGCTCGATGCCGGCATGCTGCACGGCGATGTGCTGACCGTCACCGGCCAGACCCTGGCGGAAAACCTCGCCGGCGTGCACGACTACCCGGCCGGCCAGGACGTGATCCGGCCCTTCGACCAGCCGATCAAGAA
Organism: Pseudomonas sp. GM33; assembly: GCF_000282295.1. Taxonomy (NCBI): domain Bacteria; kingdom Pseudomonadati; phylum Pseudomonadota; class Gammaproteobacteria; order Pseudomonadales; family Pseudomonadaceae; genus Pseudomonas; species Pseudomonas sp. GM33. The sequence goes on along the minus strand of NZ_AKJO01000078.1, from coordinate 8,890 downwards.
GGACTCGCACCTGGTCATCCTGCGCGGCAACCTCTCGCCCACCGGCGCCGTGGCCAAGATCACCGGCAAGGAAGGCCTGCGCTTCGAAGGCACGGCGCGGGTCTATCACGGCGAGGAAGGTGCGCTGGCCGGCATTCTCAATGGCGAAGTGCAGCCCGGCGAAGTGATCGTGATCCGCTACGAAGGGCCCAAGGGCGGGCCGGGCATGCGCGAAATGCTGTCGCCGACGTCAGCGGTCATGGGCAAGGGGCTGGGCAAGGAGGTGGCGCTGATCACCGACGGGCGTTTTTCCGGTGGTTCCCACGGTTTCGTGGTCGGTCACATCACGCCGGAAGCCTTTGAAGGCGGGCCGATTGCGCTGGTCGAGAATGGCGACAGGATCATCATCGATGCGCAAACCCGGCAGATTACCGTTGATGTGTCCGATGCTGTGCTGGTCGAGCGCAAGTCGCGTTGGGTGCGGCCGCCATCCAAATACACGCGCGGGGTGCTGGCCAAGTATGCGAAGACCGTGTCCAGTGCTTCGGAGGGGGCTGTGACGGATAAGTATCTTTAAGGTCAAAAGATCGCAGCCTGCGGCAGCTCCTACAGAGGTACGCGATCCCTGTAGGAGCTGCCGCAGGCTGCGATCTTTTAAAGCCTGAACCGATCCACCGACTGCGACAGCTGCCCTGCCAGACTGGACAGTTCATCCGTGGTCGAAGCCGTCTGCCCGATCACCTTGCTGTTGCCTTCGGACATGCCGGCAATCATCTCCACCTGATGGGCGATCTCGTTGCTGGCCAGGCTCTGCTCGCCGATGGTACGGCTGATGTCATTGACCAATTGCGTGGTATGCAGCGTGGCATCGAGGATCTCGCGGATGGCGCGCTCGACATCGGCTGTCACCGCCATGCCTTTGTCGACCTGGGCCACGCCCTCCTCCATGCTGATCACCGCCTCGCGGGTGCTTTGCTGGATGCGTGCGACCATGCTGGCGATCTCCTGGGTGGAAGCGCTGGTGCGCCCCGCCAGGCTGCGGACCTCATCGGCCACCACGGCAAAACCGCGCCCCTGCTCGCCGGCGCGGGCGGCTTCAATGGCGGCGTTGAGTGCCAGCAGGTTGGTCTGGTCGGCAATACCCTTGATCACCTGGATGATGTTGAAAATCCCCTCGGACTCCTTGTCCAGCGTGCGGATCACCTGCGCCGACTGCTGCGCCGAACGCGCGATGCCGTCCATGTCGCTGACCACCTGATGGATCACCCGGCCGCCGTCCTTGGCCAGGTTTTCTGCCTGATTGGCCATGTTCAGTGCCCGTTCGGCATGCCGGGTGATTTCCTCGATGCTCGCGGTCATTTCGCTGGCGGCCGCAGCCATGGTGCTGGCCGCCGCGCTTTGCTGCTGGCTGCTGCCGGCCACCTCATGGCAGCCGTTGCTCAGCAGTTCGCTCATGCCGCTGACGCCGTGGGCGTTGCTGCGCACGACCTCGATCATGCCGCGCAAATCCCGCTGCATGGTTGCCAGGCTACGAATCAAGGCGCTGGCTTCGTCCTTGTGGATGGGCTCGACAATCGGCTCGCTGAGGTTGCCATGGGCGATGCTCTCGGCGATGCGGCTGGCGGTTTGCAACGGGCCCATGATGCTCAGGATCGCCGAACGCCCCAGGGTCAGCAGCAACAACAGGCTGGCGATCAGCACACCGCCCAGGGTCAGGTTGGCGTTGTTGATGGCAAGCGCTGTGCCCTGGCTGGTCTGTTGCGTGTTGCTTTCGATCAACTCGCTGAGGGCCTCCATCTGGTCTTCCAGTTGGCTGAAGACGTTGTTGAACGTGCCCAGCTCCTGTTGCGCAGCCTCCGGGTTTTCCAGGGCCCGACCGACGATGCGTTCGGCGGCGCTGATATAGGTGTCGAGGCTGGGCTTGATCTTGTTAAGGGCGGCCTTGATGGTGTCGTTGACCGGCAGCTTGAGGTTTTCCCCGAGCACATCGCGAAAGCGTTGGGCGTGCTCTTCGATGGAACTGCGCACCTCGGCTTTGCTGCTGGTGCTCTTGTTCAAGCCCACCAACATGGCCGACAGCACGTCGGCGCGCAACGCGTCGTGCATCATGTCGGCTTCGAGGTGGTTGCGCAGCGCGGCCATGCTGACGTTGTTGTCGTCCACGGCCTCGGCCATCCGGGCGTTCCCCAGATAACTGACCAGGCTCATGATCAATGCAGTCAGTAATCCGGTGCCGATCAGCAACATTAAACGCAGTTTTATGGACACTCTGTGGTTCCTCTCTGGCACGTTGGACGGCAGGCTTGCACCGCGCGGATGGCACGCTTGAAGAGGTTATCGACGGGGCCACGCAGTAATTGAAGCCTATCCCCACAGATTGTGTTTTTTGCGACATGCGGTCGTCACCGGTTGCTTTTGCAGCATGCCGCGCAGGGACACCAGCGACAGGCTGGCAAACGCACCGGCGACCGCGATGGCCATGTCCTTTTGCGAATCCCAGGGATCGTTTTGCGCACCGACGAAGGCCTTCGCCGTGTCATTGCCCAGGAAGGCACCGCCGATCCACTCCACCAGTTCGTACACGGCGGAGGTCGACAGCATGAAGTTCAGGGTCACGAAAAACAGCCAGAACCCGCGCAGCGGCGTCAGCCGCCACAGGACTTCGCGCACCGGATATGCCAGCAGCAGCCCGTAGCTCAGATGCACCAGCCGGTCGTAGTGATTGCGGTGAACACCCGACGCCTGCTCGACACTGAACCCGAACCACGCAGACGACCAGTGTTCGTAGGGGACCAGAGAATAGGTGTAATGGGCGCCCAGTTCATGCACGCACAAAAACGCAAACACCAGAGTGATGGACGTCGCCGATAAACGAAACCGCCGAGAAACCGCGACCAGGGTGCCCACCAGCAACAGCACCAGCAGGTTTTCCAGCGCCCAGTCCACCCGGCTGCGGGGAGAAAAACCCGACACCACGACGATCACCAGGAACACCATCAGCAACGTCAGGTCGTGCCGTATACGTTGGTTCGGCTGCATGGCTGCAATACCTCGAAGTCAGGACATCGCCCTTTTAACTTCGAGGCAAGGTCGCCGGGCAAGTTCGCTTTTTCCCTCCAGTGCATGCTAGGTTGTACGATGACTGATGAATATTCATCCATTCATCGCGTCATCCCTACAACAACAAGGAAACACCCATGAAAAAAGCAAAAGTGCTGATTGGTTTTCTGTGCCTGTTCACCGGCTACGTCGCCGCCACCCCGGCCGCCGCGGACAAGGACGTGGCCCAGGCCGTCGACCACCTGACCCAGGCCATGCTGCACAAGGACATCCCGGAACTGAACGCCTTGACCGCCGAGAACCTGACCTACGGGCATTCCAGCGGCAAGATCCAGGACAAGCAGGCCTTCATCGCCGACATCGAAACCGGCAAAAGCGCGTTCAAGACCCTTGAGATGCAAAACCAGACCATCACCGTCTCCGGTGATGTCGCACTGGTCCGCCACCATTTCTCGGCACAAGCACTCAAAGGCACCGAAGTGGTGCCCACCGAAATCGAAAACTTCCAGATCTGGCAAAAGCAGGACGGTAAATGGCTGTTGGTGGGGCGGCAGGCGTTCAAGTTCTGATGCACTGCTGAGGCCACCACTGTATCTGTGGGAGCGAGCTTGCTCGCGATGACGGAGTGTCGGTCGCCATATCAGGTGTCTGACACACCGTTATCGCGAGCAAGCTCGCTCCCACAGGGTTTTCGGGTGTATCAACTACCCTTCCACTCCCGCGGGCTCAGCCCGGTCTTGCGCCGGAACGCCCGGGCCAGCGCCGAGGGGCTCTCATAACCCACTTCCTCGGCAATCAGCGCTATCGGCCGGCCCTCGCGCAGTCGCTTCTGCGCCAGGCTGATGCGCCAGCTCACCAGGTAATCCACCGGGGTCTGCCCGACCACCCGGCGAAAATGTTCGGCAAAACTGGCCCGCGACATGTTGGCGGCGACCGAGAGTTCGGCCACGCTCCAGGCCTTGGCCGGGCTTTGATGCATCAGGCTCAGGGGCCGCGCCAGGCGCGCATCGGCAAGGCCCGCCATCATGCCCGGTTGCTGGCCCGTGGTGCTCAGGATGTGCCGCAGCAACAGAATCACCAGCAGCTCGAACAGGCGATCCATCACCGCTTCACGCCCGCACGTACCGTCGAACGCCTCGTTGAACAGCCATTCCAGGGTCCCGGCCAGGGTCGGGATTTCATCGAGCTTGAGCACCAGGTAATCCGGCAGCGCCGCCGCCAAGGCATTGCCCGCACCGCCGTCGAACTCCAGGGTCGCGCACACCAGTTGCGTGCCGGATACTTCAGATGCAAACAGACGATGCCGATAGGGCCGGGGGAAAAAGATCAGGCTCGGCTCGGTCAGTTGCAGGTCCGGCTGGTCGCCCATTTTGAGCAGCAACTCCCCCGCCTGGAGCAGGTGTAAATGACCGCTGGCCTGCTGGCCGTCGTAGGCGACGGTGCCGCAGAACATTCCGCTATGGAAAGTGCCGGCATTGACGCCGAAATGGGTGAGCAACGTGGACAAGCGATCCATGACAAGGCTCCCGAAGGCAGTTCTGGACGATCTGTCGCATATCCTCGACGACTTGCATCCAATACACCAGACCTTCTCCCTAACATGAGCTCCGTACCCAGCGCATTCCGCGCCTCACATTACGGAGTATCACCATGACCCGCATTGCCCCGATCAGCCTGGAAAACGCCACCGACACCACCCGCCCTCTGCTGGAAGGCGTGCAGAAGAAAATCGGTTTTCTGCCCAACGTCTTCAAAGTCCTGGCCCATGCACCGGCCGTGCTGGCCTCGTACCTGCAAAACTCGGCCGCACTGGGCAAGACGTCCCTGAGCGCCACGGAAAAGGAAGCGGTGTTCCTCGCCACTTCGCAAGTCAACGGCTGCGACTACTGCCTGGCGGCTCACACGCTGTTTGCCGGCAAGGCCGGGCTGTCCAGGCAAGAGATCCTCAGCGCACGACACGGCGAGCTCAACGCCATTGCCACCCTCGCCCGCCAGGTCACCGAAAGCCGTGGCCACCTGAGCGTCGAGCAGATCGCCGCAGCCCGTAACGCGGGTATCGACGACGGCAAGATCATCGAAGTGATCGCCCATGTGGCGGCGCAGACGCTAACCAACTATCTAAACAACGCAGCCCTGACCGACATCGACTTCCCGGCCATCGACGCCTGAACCGATCCCCCGAAACAACCTGTGGGAGCGAGCTTGCTCGCGATCGCGGTGGTCCATTCAACATCAATGTTGTCTGGCCTGACGCTATCGCGAGCAAGCTCGCTCCCACAGTGATTTTGCTCAAGCTACAGATGTGCGCATGACGTAGCGATCAGGTATTGGTTTTCAGCTTGGTCCACAACCGCGTGCTGAGGCGTGCGATGGCCGCGGGCAAGTCCTCGACGGTGAACAGCTTGTCCATCACGGTTTTCGGCGGGTAGATCGCCAGGTCCTGCTTCACCGCCGGGTCGACGAAGGCATCCGCCGCACTGTTGGGGTTGGCGTAGTGGATGCTGTTGCTGATGTTGGCAATCACCTTCGGCTCCAGCAGGTAGTTCATGTAGGCGTAGCCGTTCTTCTCGTGTGGTGCGCTCTTGGGCATGACCACCATGTCCAGCCACAAGGTGGAACCTTCGTCCGGGATTGAGTAGGCAATGTCGATCCCGTTCTTGGCTTCCCTGGCGCTGGCGGCCGCCTGCACGATGTCGCCGTTGAAACCGATCACCGCGCAGACGTTGCCGTTGGCCAGGTCGCTGATGTACTTGGACGCATGGAAATACTGGACGTAAGGCCGGATCTTCAGCAGTGCCTGCTCGGCCTTCTTGTAGTCGGCCGGCTCATGGCTATGAGGCGGCAGCCCCAGGTAGTTGAGCGTGATCGGCAGGATCTGCGTAGGGTTGTCGATGATCGCCACGCCGCACTCGCTGAGTTTCTTGATGTTGTTCTCGTCGAAGAACAGCTTCCAGGAATGGGTGACGTCGGTATTGCCGAAGATCGCCTTGATCTTCTCGACGTTGTAGCCAATGCCCGCCGTGCCCCACATGTAAGGGAAGCCGTACTGGTTGCCCGGGTCGTTGACCTCAAGCTTCTTCATCAATGCCGGGTCGAGGTTTTTCCAGTTGGGCAACTGGCTCCTGTCGAGTTTCTGGATCGCGCCGGCCTTGATCAGGCGCGACAGGAAGTGGTTCGACGGGCTGACCACGTCATAACCGGTATTGCCGGTCATCAGTTTCGATTCCAGCACTTCGTTGCTGTCGTGGATGTCGTAGGTCGCCTTGATTCCGGTTGCCTTGGTGAAGTCGGGCAAGGTGTCGTCGGCGATGTAACCGTTCCAGTTGGAAATATTGACGGTTTCGTCGGCGTAGGCGACAGCGGAAAAGGTCGAGATCAGGGCCACAAGGGAAAGCGTATTGACGCGCATGTTGAATCACCTTCGATGGGAAGTGCTGTTGTTCTTGTTGTGAAGTTCGTGTTGTTCAGACTTCGCTTCTGGCCCGAACCGTTTCCACGCGCATACGCAGCATGGCACCGATGTCGAGCAGCGGCTTGGGCGGCAGCCAGCCGGGTTGTGCCCGCGAGATCACCGATTGCAGCAGCGGTGAATCACCGTCCGAGGCCATTTCCGCGAGCAGGCGGCCCCACAACGTGCCCCGCGCCACGCCGGAACCGTTGCACCCGGCCACGGCGAACACGCCCTCTTCGACTTTCGCGAAGTACGGTTGCCCGGAGCGCGAAGCGCTGAGATGACCGGTCCAGGTGTATTCGATGTCCTGCTCGCCGAGCATCGGGAAACGCCGTTGCAACCCCAGCACGTGGTGTTGGCGACGGGCCGACAGCTCGCTCAATGACAAATCCCTGGAGCGGTATTCCGCGGTGTTGCGGATCATCACCCGGCGATCCGGCGTCAGGCGCACCGTGGCGCCCAACGGACGGGTCGACAGCACACCCCAGGACGCTGGCGCCCCCAGGGCTTGAAACTCTTGATCGCTGAGGGGTCGCGTGAGGCTGGCGCTAAGTTCCATCGCGAAGGTGCCGCTGTCGTCGATCCCTGAACGAGGAATGAAGGCGTTCAGGCAGACCAACACCTGTCTGGCTTCAACGCAGCCGTCTTGGCCGCGGGCACGGATCCGGCCGTCGCCGAGGCGCTCAAGACCTGCGATATCGCTGTTCTCATGGACCGTCACTGACGGCGGCAAGGCATCGAGCAGGCCCTTCACGTACTTGGCCGGTTGCAGCAACGCATTGCCATTGCCGCACCAGATTCCGGCACGGTAGTGGCGGGTGCCGAGTTTCTCGATCAGTTGCTCGCCTTGCAGGAACTGCGCGCTGGCGCCAACGGCCCGCAAGGTCTGCAACTTGGCCTCGACGTCGCTCAGCTTGCGTGGATCGCTGACGGCAAAGAAATAGCCCGACTCCCTGAAGTCGCATTCGATGCCCAGCCGGGCGATCTGCTTGCGCACTTCATCGGCGGCGGCGCGGCCGATCGCCGTATCCGCTTGATAACCGGCGAACCTGGCGCTGCCCAACAGTTCGCTGGCGACGGGATGTTCGTGGGCCACCACAAACCCGGAGTTACGCGCCGATGCCCCCTGCGCAGCCCGCTGACGGTCAACGACCACAATGCGTGCCTGGGGGTGCATGTGTGCCAGGGCGTGGGCCGCGCTGAGGCCGGTAATGCCGGCGCCGATCACTAGCCAGTCGGCGTGCTGCGTGCCTTTGAGCGGATCGCGCAACGGAGAACTCCCCGCTTGCGCAATCCAGCCACAGATATTTTCCATGCGTCACCTCAGGTTCTTGTTCTGTGAACCGTCTCGATCAGCGCTTCATGCAGGATTCGCATAAATGGTTTTCGTGAACGGTGTCTATGACTAGAATCTAAAGGCTGATAACGCAGACAACCAACGTTATTAAATCATCGGGGCATTCTGAAAACGCATGGATAAAGTACGCCACGTGCCCTCGCTGCAGGGTTTGCAGGCTCTGGTCGAGGTCGCCGGGGCAGGCAGTTTCACCCAGGCGGCGCAAAAGCTCTGCCTGACCCAAAGCGCCGTGAGCCGACAGATCCAGCAACTGGAGAGCCACTTCGGTGTCGCGTTGTTCGTGCGCAGCAGCCGCAGCCTGCAACTGACCCCGGAAGGCGACCAGGTGCTGGCCAGCGCTCGCACCATCCTTGAGCAACTAAGGTCGCTGGAAGACCGGCTCGCGCCCAGACAACGCCCGTTCCGCATTCGCATGCACGTGTCACTGGCAGTGCGCTGGCTGTTGCCCAAACTGAACGATTTCTACCGGCATCACCCGGACGTATCCCTGGCCATTGAAACCGTGGCCACGGAAGTGGTGGAACCTGCCAGTGACAGCGACGCCTACATTCTCTATCTGCCTGAACCGTCCACGGCGCCCGATTGCCTGACGCTGTTCGAGGAAGCCCTGGTGCCGGTGTGCGCGCCAGGGCTGGGCACCCCGACCCGGCCATTGGCTTCGCTGGACGATCTGTCGGAGTTCGCATTGCTGCACCGCTCCTCCGATCAACATGACTGGCAGGTATGGTTGTCAGCCAATGGCGGCAAGGCGTTGCAGGACTATCGGCATATCCCCTTCAACCTCGACGAACTGGCGCTCGATGCCGCCGCCCGGGGGCTGGGGGTGGCGATGACCGACATGACCCTGGCTGGCGAGTCGATCCAGCGCGGTGAACTGGTGATTCCGTTTGGTGAACCGTTGAAGACCCGAGGGATTTACTCGTTGTGCCTGCAACCCTCGGCGGCCACCCATCCGGCGTGCGCGCCGGTCATGCAGTGGTTCACCGCACAAACCACTGCATGACCACCTTCACATTCAACATCAATGTTGACTGACACACCGC
>NZ_AKJO01000077.1:0-74718 GCF_000282295.1 Pseudomonas sp. GM33 | reverse complement strand
AAGCGTAACCACCGCTGAAGACACCGCCATCAGCGGCAGTGTGTTGACCGGTACCTCGAGCGTCGACGGCCAGGTCAGCGTGCTCAACTTCACGGTTGGCGATATAAACGTCCCGGCCTTCCAGTTCAAGGGCGGTGCGGGGCTTCATGCCCTCGACCGGCTTGTTGGTGACGTCCTGGAAAAACAGCGGAACGATCTGGGTCAGGCCGCCGACGCTGACGGCGATGACCATGAAGAAGGCCAGCAGGCCAATGTTCTTCTCGACTGCTTCATGCTTCATCAGTGAGCTCCAACTACGACGATCTGTTCGGCGGCTTCGGCTTCAGCCGGGTTCGAGGCGCGTACGGTACGGAAGACGTTGTAGGCCATGAACAACATGCCGGTGGCGAAGAACGCACCGCCCAGGGCGCGAACGATGAAGCCCGGGTGGCTGGCTTGCAGCGCTTCGACGAACGAGTAGGTGAGGGTGCCGTCGTCGTTGATTGCACGCCACATCAGGCCCTGGGTGATGCCGTTGACCCACATCGAAGCGATGTAGAGCACGGTACCGATGGTCGCGAGCCAGAAGTGCGTGTTGATCAGGCCGGTGCTGTGCATCTGCGCACGACCGAACAGTTTCGGGATCATGTGGTAGATGGCGCCGATCGAGATCATCGCAACCCAGCCCAGAGCGCCGGCGTGTACGTGGCCGATGGTCCAGTCGGTGTAGTGCGACAGCGAGTTGACGGTCTTGATGGCCATCATCGGGCCTTCGAACGTCGACATGCCGTAGAACGCCAGGGACACCACGAGGAAACGCAGGATCGGGTCGGTGCGCAGCTTATGCCAGGCGCCCGACAGGGTCATCATGCCGTTGATCATGCCGCCCCAGCTCGGTGCCAGCAGGATGATCGACATCGCCATGCCCAGCGACTGAGCCCAGTCCGGCAGAGCGGTGTAGTGCAGGTGGTGGGGACCGGCCCAGATGTACAGGGTGATCAGTGCCCAGAAGTGCACGATCGACAGGCGATAGGAGTAGATCGGACGCTCGGCCTGTTTCGGCACGAAGTAGTACATCATGCCCAGGAAGCCGGTGGTCAGGAAGAAGCCCACGGCGTTGTGGCCGTACCACCACTGGATCATTGCGTCCGTCGCACCCGAGTAGGCCGAGTAGGACTTGAACAGGCTGACCGGCAGCGACATGTGGTTGACGATGTGCAGCATCGCGGTCACGACGATGAACGCGCCGTAGAACCAGTTACCCACATAGATGTGCTTGGTCTTGCGCTTGACGATGGTGCCGAAGAACACCAGACCGTAGGTGACCCAGACAATGGCCAGCAGAATAGCCAGGGGCCATTCCAGTTCCGCGTATTCCTTGGTGGTGGTGAAACCCATCGGCAAGGTAATGATCGCGCCGACAATCACCGCTTGCCATCCCCAGAAGGTGAAGGCCGCGAGGCTGTCGGAAATCAGTCGCGTTTGGCAGGTTCGCTGCACGACGTAATAAGAAGTGGCAAACAGTGCACATCCACCGAAGGCGAAAATCACCAGGTTGGTGTGCAGCGGGCGCAGGCGTCCAAAGCTCGTCCATGGCAGACCGAAATTCAATTCCGGCCAGACCAGTTGCGAGGCGATGAAGACACCGAGCCCCATGCCAAGGATCCCCCAGACCACCGTCATGATGGCGAACTGGCGGACTACCTTATAGTTATAAGCAGTCGGACTGATTGCTGTGCTCATTCTAAGGTTCCACGGTTTGGGTGTTTTATTAGGATTAAAAATCGGCCGCAAGTATGGAGAAAGCAGGGGGTCATTGCAACGCGCCATGACCTGGGTCAATGCTTTCAAATGCTGATTCTGCGGCCTTTCCATGCGCCGCGTAGGGACAAAATTGCCCGCGGGCAAAACGTCCCGGCGGACTGATCAGGCGAGGGGGTCAGGTCGGATGTAACTAGGTGTGTTCAAACGCAACGTTTGGCTGACCGAAGGCAACTGGGGCGACAGCCGGTATCTACCAGCCTTTGCGGCCTGTCATCGGGCAGATTCGTCGAACACATCGTTCAGGGTCGACCTGGAACCGGCACCGGCCAGTCCGCATCGGGGGAAGCTTAGACCTGAATCCGGGGAACCGAAAGGAAGAGTCAAAGAGGGTGCGACAATGCGTCGCAAAGGGGCAGGGAACTGCCGCATCCGGGAGAATGCGGCAGCAGAGCGGTCGGGATTTATTCGCGGTTGTCTTCAGCCTGCAGGCGCTCGGTATTCAAACCGTGGGACAGGCTGTACACATACGCGGCCAGCAGTTGCACCTTGTCGTTGCCGAGCAGTTCGTTCTGCGCCGGCATATGGCCCTGGCGACCATGCCGAATCGTCTGTTCAAGCTGCGTCAGGCTGGTGCCGTAAATGAAGCCGGCCGGGTGCGTCAGGTTCGGCGCGCCCATGGCTTCGGTGCCCTGGCCGTTTGCCCCATGGCAAGCCACGCAGGTGGTGCTGAAGGCTTGCTGTCCGGCCTGCAGGTCCGCCTTGCTGCCTTCCGGCAACGGCAGGCCGGCCAGATCATGGCGCACATAAGCGGCGACGTTTTTCACGCCTTCTTCCCCCAGGACTTCGCCCCAGGCCGGCATCATCGCCATCCGGCCACCCATGATGGTGGTCTTGATGGTTTCTGCGTGGCCGCCCCAGCGCCAGTCGCTGTCGGTCAGGTTGGGAAAACCGTATGCACCCTTGGCATCCGAGCCGTGGCACACCGAGCAGTTGGAGGCAAACAGGCGGCCGCCCATTTTCAGCGCTTGCGGGTCTTTGGCCACTTCTTCCAGTGGCATGGCCGCGAATTTGGCGAAGATCGGTCCGAACTTCGCGTCAGCCCTGGCCATTTCCTTTTCCCACTCGTGGGCGCCGGTCCAGCCGTTCTCATAGCCGGGGAGGACGCCTTTCCAGTTGCCCAGGCCCGGATAAAGGATCAGGTAGCCGACGGCGAACACCAGCGTGCCGGCGAACAGCATGAACCACCATTGCGGCAGCGGGTTGTCGTACTCCTCGATGCCATCGAAACTGTGGCCCATGGTCTGGTCGACGCTGCCCTTGGTCTCGCCCTTGCGGGTGCCGATCAGCAGCCAGGTCAGGCCGATCAGGCTGCCGATGGTCAGTACGCAGATCCACGTACTCCAGAAGGTGGTCATGGCCGGGTACTCCTTGTTGCTGAATCTTCGGTGATGTCGGGTTGGGGTTCGTCGGCGAACGGCAGCAGGCGTGCTTCGGCGAATTCCGGGCCGCGCTTGGCGTTGAACACCCACAGCGTCAGGCCGACGAAGGCCACGAACACGACGACTGTGCCCAGGCCGCGGATCATTCCAGTGCTCATCTCAACAACCATGGCTCACCTCTTGCTCTTGATGGCAGTGCCGAGCACTTGCAGGTAGGCGACCAGTGCATCCATTTCGCTCTTGCCCTTGAGCGAGGCAACGGCGCCGGAGATGTCTTCGTCGGTGTACGGCACGCCCAGGGTGCGCATGGCCTTGATCTTGGTTTCGGTGTGGCTGCTGTCGAGCTGATTGGCCACCAGCCACGGGTAGGCGGGCATCTTCGACTCCGGCACGACGTTGCGCGGGTTGTACAAGTGCGCGCGGTGCCAGTCATCCGAGTAGCGCGCACCGACCCGTGCCAGGTCCGGCCCGGTACGTTTCGAACCCCACAGGAACGGGTGGTCCCAAACGCTTTCACCGGCCACCGAATAGTGCCCGTAGCGTTCGGTCTCGGCGCGGAACGGACGGATCATCTGTGAGTGACAGCCGACGCACCCTTCGCGGATGTAGATGTCGCGGCCTTCCAGTTGCAGTGCGGTGTAGGGCTTCATGCCTTCCACCGGCTTGTTGGTCACGTCCTGGAAGAACAGCGGGACGATCTGGGTCAGGCCACCGATGCTCACGGCCAGGATCATCAACAGCAGCAACAGGCCGACGTTTTTCTCGATAGTTTCGTGTTTCATGGCGGACTCCTCAGGCCATCTGCGCGGCAGCGGCGACTTCGGCAGGCTGCGAGGCCCGCACGGTGCGCCAGGTGTTGTAGGCCATCAGGAACATGCCGCTGAGGAAGATCGCACCGCCCACCAGCCGCACGACGAAGCCAGGGTGGCTGGCCACCAGGGTCTCGACGAAGGAGTAGGTCAGCGTGCCGTCTTCGTTCACCGCACGCCACATCAGGCCCTGGGCGATGCCGTTGACCCACATCGAGGCGATGTACAGCACGGTGCCGATGGTGGCGAGCCAGAAGTGCGCGTTGATCAGGCCGATGCTGTGCATCTGCTCGCGTCCGAAGACTTTCGGGATCATGTGGTACAGCGCGCCGATGGAAATCATCGCCACCCAGCCGAGGGCGCCAGCGTGTACGTGGCCGATGGTCCAGTCGGTGTAGTGGGAGAGGGCGTTGACCGTCTTGATCGCCATCATCGGCCCTTCGAAGGTCGACATGCCGTAGAACGCCAGGGACACCACGAGGAAGCGCAGGATCGGGTCGCTGCGCAACTTATGCCAGGCGCCCGACAGGGTCATCATGCCGTTGATCATGCCGCCCCAGCTCGGCGCCAGCAGGATCAGCGACATCACCATGCCCAGCGACTGCGCCCAGTCCGGCAGCGCGGTGTAGTGCAGGTGGTGCGGGCCGGCCCAGATGTACAAGGTGATCAGCGCCCAGAAGTGCACGATCGACAAACGATAGGAATACACCGGGCGCTCGGCCTGTTTCGGCACGAAGTAGTACATCATCCCCAGGAAACCGGCGGTGAGGAAAAAGCCCACGGCGTTGTGGCCGTACCACCATTGCACCATCGCGTCGGTGGCACCGGAGTACAGCGAGTAGGACTTGGTGAAGCTGACCGGCAATTCCATGTTGTTGACGATGTGCAGGATCGCCACGGTGATGATGAACGCACCGAAGAACCAGTTGCCGACATAGATGTGTTTGGTCTTGCGCTGCATGATCGTGCCGAAGAACACGATGGCGTAGGCGACCCAGACAATGGTGATCAGAATGTCGATCGGCCATTCCAGCTCGGCGTATTCCTTGGAACTGGTGTAGCCCAGCGGCAGGCTGATGGCCGCCAGCAGGATCACAAGCTGCCAGCCCCAGAAGCAGAACGCGGCGATTTTCGGCGCAAACAATTGCGCCTGGCAGGTGCGTTGCACCGAATAGAACGAGCTGGCGAACAGCGCGCAGCCGCCGAAAGCGAAGATCACCGCGTTGGTGTGCAGCGGGCGCAAGCGGCCGAAGCTGGTCCAGGGCAAATTGAAGTTGAGTTCGGGCCAGACCAACTGGGCAGCGAGAAAAACCCCGAGCCCCATGCCGACGATGCCCCACACCACCGTCATAATGGCGAATTGGCGGACCACCTTGTAGTTGTAGGCGGTACTGATAGAAGTGTTCATGGTTCCCCATCCACGGTTCAGCCGAAGTGAGCGCACTCGCGCAAGGCAGCGCACCCTTCGGCCGGAGTTATAGGCAGACTAAAAGCGAGGCAAGCATGGACAAAGGGCACAAGGCCGGTATTGACGGGGATCAATGGGCGCAGTGCGTGCGGGATCATGGATGGTTGTGGAATGCCGCGGCAGGCAAGGCCGCGGCGACGCTGATCCTCGCCCACGGCGCCGGCGCGCCGATGGACAGCGAGTGGATGAGCGACATGGCTGCACGCCTCGCCGCTCAAGGCGTCAACGTGTTGCGCTTCGAGTTTCCCTACATGGCTCAGCGGCGCGTCGACGGCGGCAAGCGCCCACCGAATCCGGCGCCGAAATTGCTCGAATGCTGGCGTGAGGTGTATGCCCAGGTGCGACGCCATGTCACTGGGCCGCTGGCGATCGGCGGCAAGTCCATGGGCGGGCGCATGGCTAGTTTGCTCGCCGATGAGTTGGGGGCGGATGGGCTGGTGTGCCTTGGGTATCCGTTTTATGCGGTGGGCAAGCCGGAGAAGCCACGGGTCGAGCATTTGGCTTCTTTGAAAACCCGAACCCTGATTGTGCAGGGCGAGCGCGATGCGCTGGGCAACCGGGAGGCGGTCGAAGGGTATTCGCTATCGCCGGTTATCGAGGTGTTCTGGCTGGTGGCGGGGGATCATGATTTGAAGCCGTTGAAGGCTTCGGGCTTTAGCCATGAGCAGCATTTGGCTTTGGCTGCGGATCGGGTAGCTGCTTTTCTCTGCTGATGTTTGCAGTGCCTTTCAAGGCCTCTTCGCGAGCAGGCTCGCTCCCACATTGGATATGCGACGGACACAAGTGTTGTGACCGATAAGAATCAACTGTGGGAGCGAGCCTGCTCGCGAAAGCGGTCTGCCATACAGCAGTAAACTTAAATTGATAATAAAAAAACCCGGAAGCTTCCACTGTCCGGGTTTTTTATGAATCAACAACAATCAGCGATTGAACCGCTCCACCAACGAATACTGGGTGTTCGCAGTCTTGGTCAGCTCTTCACTCAACAACGCCGAGTTCTGCGCCTGTTCCGAGGTCTGGTCCGCCAGCGCCGAGATGTTGCTGATGTTGCGGCTGATTTCTTCGGCCACGGCACTTTGCTCTTCCGTCGCGGCAGCGATCTGGGTGGTCATGTCGGTGATGTTGGCCACTGCCTCGCTGATCCCCACCAACGCCTGGTCCGCTTCCAGCACCCGCGCCACGCCTTCTTCCGCCTGACGATGCCCGGCTTCCATGGTTTGCACCGCAGTACCGGCGGTGTGCTGGAGCTTGGCGATCAGCGCATGGATCTGCCCGGTGGACTCGCTGGTGCGTTGCGCCAGTTGACGGACTTCGTCGGCCACCACCGCAAAACCACGACCCATCTCACCGGCACGGGCCGCTTCGATGGCGGCGTTCAGGGCCAGCAGGTTGGTCTGGTCGGCGATGCCTTTGATCACGTCGACCACGCCACCGATTTCGTTACTGTCCTTGGCCAGCTGGGTCACGGTGACGCCGGTTTCACCCACCACCACCGACAGGCGCTGGATGGCTTCGCGGGTTTCCCCGGCGATGTCACGACCGCGACCGGTCAGGCGATTGGCTTCCTGGGTGGCGTCGGCGGTGCGTTGTACGTGGCTGGCGACTTCCTGGGTGGTCGCGGCCATCTGGTTGACCGCCGTGGCCACCTGCTCGGTCTCGACCCGTTGACGTTCCAGGCCGCTGGAGCTGTTGTGCGCCAGGGCATCGGACTGCCTGGCCTGCTCGGTCAGGTGTTCGGCCGTATCCTGCAGACGCGTCAGACAGGTTTTCAAGCGTGCTTCCTGGCTGAGGATGGACATCTCCAGCTGCGCCTGGGCGCCGCGACTGTCGGTGTACATCTGTGCGATCAACGGGTCGGAGGTGGTCTGCTCGGCCAGACGCAGCAAACGCTTGATACCGCGCTGTTGCCACTGCAGGCCCATCAGGCCCAGCGGCACCGAGAGTCCGGCGGCCAGGGCAAAACCCCAATGGGAGTTCAGCGATGCACCGATCATGAAGCTCAATTGGCTGACCAGAATGAACGGCAGCCAGTCCTGCAGGATCGGCAACCATTTATCCGAAGAGGGAATGGCTGACTTGCCCTGGTTGATGCGTTGGTAGAGCGCTTCGGCACGGCGGATCTGTTCGGCGGTGGGCTTGACCCGCACCGACTCGAAACCGATCACCTGATTGCCTTCGAAGACCGGTGTCACATAGGCGTTCACCCAGTAATGATCACCGCTCTTGCAGCGATTCTTCACAATGCCCATCCATGGCAAGCCTTGTTTCAGTGTGCCCCACATGTGGGCGAACACCGCGGCCGGGACGTCGGGGTGACGGACCAGGTTGTGCGGTGCACGGATCAGCTCCTCCCGGGAAAACCCGCTGATTTCGACAAAGGCGTCGTTGCAGTAGGTGATCATGCCCTTGGCATCGGTGGTGGAAATCAACCGTTGCTGAGCGGGAAAGGTCCGTTCGCGTTGTGTAATAGGCTGGTTGTTACGCATGGCGTTTTCAATCCGTGAGGCTTTGACAGGGTTTCGGCGGGGGAGGGGATTTGTTGAGTTTATTTTTCATATGGGGGGCGAGAGGCCCACTTAAATGCGTGTGGGAACAGATTTTTTCGCATTAGAGGTGCTCACCCAATAGGTAATGTCGCCAGCAGGAGTCCTCAAAAGCCTGCGTCCGACATTTACGCAGAGTCAGACCAATCACTCTCTCATTTTAGAATCGACGTTGATGCCGAGCACAGAGGCGAGATACGTCCGATGCCCGGATGCAGAAGTCGATGAATGGTGTACATCGTGATCCATGGACCGCTTAGCATTCACCAATCTCGTGTTTACGGAATGATCTGTGGGATAATTCGAATTCACTGAGTCGCAATTTGAGTACCGCACCTAAGTAAGTGCTTTACATTCTTTGCGCTCAAACTGAAACCAGGGAACATCATCGAGAGGATGTAAATCCCTCCCGAAAATTATGGATAGGTTTTGATCATGGCTAACGGCCCTATTTTAATCACTGGGGGGGCCGGATTTATTGGTTCCCACCTGACAGACGCATTGCTTGCTAAAGGTTACGCTGTTCGGGTCTTCGATGACTTGTCGACCGGTAAACGCTGCAATCTCCCGCTAAATAACCCTTTGCTTGAGTTGATTGTGGGAGATGTGGCCGATGCAGGTGCCGTTGCTCAAGCAATGGTTGGATGTCAGGCGGTTGCACATCTAGCTGCAGTGGCTTCAGTCCAGGCTTCGGTTGATGATCCGGTACGGACCCATCAAAGCAACTTCGTTGGCACGATGAACGTTTGTGAGGCGATGCGCCAAGCTAAAGTCAAACGCGTTGTATTTGCCTCGAGTGCAGCGGTGTACGGAAATAATGGTGAGGGTTTCCCAATCGATGAGGAAACCCCCAAAGCGCCATTGACTCCCTATGCCTCGGACAAGCTGGCGAGCGAGTATTATCTCGATTTCTACCAACGCCAGCATGCACTGGAGCCCGTAGTATTTCGCTTTTTCAATATTTTTGGCCCGCGCCAGGACCCATCTTCACCGTATTCCGGCGTAATCAGCATATTTAGTGAGCGAGCTCGGAAAGGACTGCCTATCACCATTTTCGGCGACGGTGAGCAAACCCGAGATTTCGTATACGTAGAAGACTTGGTTAGTGTGTTGGTGCAGGCGATTGAGGTGCCACAGGTTGAAATAGGCGCAATCAATGTCGGGATGAATCGCGCGACGACACTTAACCAAATGCTCAATGCTTTGACTGAAGTGTTGGGGGCGTTGCCACCCATCAATTATGGCCCGGGTCGCTCGGGTGACATCCGGCATTCGCGAGCGAACAACAAGCGGCTGTTAGAGCGATTCAAGCTTCCTGAGCAGACATCGATGAGCGTTGGGTTGGCAAGGCTGCTGGATAGCAATTAAAAACGTTTAGAGAGGCATTACCTTTGAGCTGGCTAGGTCCTCAGGCGACGTAGCCAGCTAGCGCTTCACGACGCCAGCTCGGAAGCCTTTTTGAACTTGGTGTTCCGATATCCGCGCCACGCCAGAATCACCAGCATGCCGCACGTCACGCCCGTGGCATTGGCCACCATATCGCCCCATGACGCACTGCGCAGCGGCAGCAAGCTCTGCTCCAGCTCAATCACCATCGAACCCACCAACGGCCAGAACAACAACCAGATCAACCGCGTGCCGGGGAACGCCAGCCAGGCACTCACCGTCAGGCAGGCAAAACCTGCCCAGTGATGCAGCTTGTCCTGGTTCTCGAACACCTGAGGCACCGGCTCACCGCGCATTCCGGCGAAAACCAGCACCAGCAAGATCACGAAAAACGCCAGCTTGGGCAGGGCACGCAGGACTCGCTGCTTCATTCGGTGACCTTGTAGAAGTTGTTGTGGAACAGGTCGATGTTGCGACGCTCCGTCAGGGAATACAGCGAGTAGCTGCGCGCCAGTGCGGCACCACCGTCACGAGTCAGCGGCGACCACGCCAGGGTGGCACGGCGGATGGTGGAGCTGGCCATCAATTCGTCGAACGGAATCGAGAAGTAGATACCTTTGCCGAAACTACCTTCGCCGTACTCATCCTTGGTTGCATTGGTCACCGTTACCCAGCCACCGAAACGCACGCCATTGTTGAATTCACGGGACAGGTCCAGGGTAACCCCGTAGTCCTTGGCCAGATAACGCCCAACGCTGACTGCACCGAGAATGTCCTGGAAGGCACTGCGGTAGTAAAGCGTGGCATTACCGGTGATGGTGTCGTAGTCACGCAGACCAAAGCCCTGATCGAAATCACGCTGCTTGACCCAGTTCATGTCCACACCCACGGCCCAGCGTTCGCCCATCGGGCGATACAGCGCTTCGCCACCGACACCGGCGAACATCGACTCCAGATAACCGCCATACAGCATGCCGTAAAGGTCCTCATCCAGCTGTTTGACCTTGTTCATCTGGAAGGTCGGCATGGTGACTTCCGAAGTCGTCATGTACTGGCGCAGGTCGGTACGTACGCGCGGCAAGCCGCTAGGTGCGTCGTACGTGAACTTGTCGAAGTTGTTCGCCAGGTTCGCGCTCAGGGTGCCGCTCCACCACAGGTCGGGCTTGAAGCGATACTCGCCGTTCAAGTCCGCACTGAACTGGTACAACAGGAACCCGTCTGGGCCGCCGACGTTTTGCTTGTAACCCAGGCCCAAGCCATAGCTGAGCGGGTCAGGCTTTTGCTCGAACAGGGTCTTTTCGTGATGCGGTACCGGGACGTTCATCTCGGTGACCCGACGCAGGTCTTCCAGCGGACGATCCTCTTGCACCACTTCGCGGAAGGTATCCCGTGGCAGGCTGACTTCCTCGACCGGCAGGCTGTAGCGTGTGTCGACCATGGTGAACCAGTCGATTTCGTCGTTGACGCTGTTGTCCAGAATGCGCGAAGCGCGGCCGACGGCTTTCGGCGTATGGAAATAGCGGCCTTGCTCGCCATAAACAATGACTTCGGAATCCCGCTGGGTGATGCGTGAAACCGTGTAGCCTGCGTTGTTTTGCAGGCGCTTGGCGACACCGGCCCACTGCACATCCTGTGGCGCGACCATGGGTTTGGTGTCGGACACTGGCTCAGGCTTGGGGTCGAAGCTCTTGGTCGGCGCCTTGCGGGTCGCGAAGTTGGTGTGCATGGTGATGCCGAACATCGCGGTGTTGCCGCGTTCCCAGGCAGCGTGCAGATCGATCCAGTCGTTGGCTTTGAAGACGAAGCCGAGGTTGATTGGCGAGTCCTGGACCTGGTTGTTGTTCTGCGGCTCGTGCTGGTAGTCGTTGCCTTCGTATTCGAGCTTCAACGACAGTGGGTCCCAAGGTGTTTGGTAGGTCACGCCGCCGAAGAAGGAGGGTGAACCGCGGAAGTACTGGTTGCCGTTGAAGTCACCCGCCTGACTATTGTTGGTAGTGGGACGTTCATCGAACTTGTCGTCGAGCCAGCCCAACGGATTGTCCATGTCACCACGATTGCCGATGTAACCCCATGCCAGGCCCAGGCTCAGGTCAAAATTGCCAAAGCGTTTGTTGCCGACAAAGTATTCGCTGGAGAACAAGCCGGTACCACCAATGTCACGCGCACCTAGCGCCACTTGCGGTATCCAGTGAGACTCTTCGAGCAGCCGCACTTTGGCGTCGATAGCCTTGTCCTTATAGCTTTGGTCGCCACTCAATTCTTCTGAACCGTAATCGCGGTTAGTAATAGCGGTGTAGCGGAACGAACCCTCCAGCCAATCGAACGGCTGAAACGACACGCTGTAACGACTGTAAGGATCGGTACGGTTAGCGTTCAAAGACAACTCACCCGCAGGCGCCATACGCGCAGTAGGCGTTTGCAGCAGCCCTACGCCACCAAAGTCATTCTGGGTATAACGCGGCTCTGCCACCGCCCACGTGCTGCAACCCAGCAGCAAGCAAGGGATCAAGTGATACTTCATGGCTTCACCTCCAGCAATGGCTGGGTGGCAATGAATGCAGCCAGTTCGGTATTCAGATCAGGTGTGGGATCGCCTTGTTTGCTGTTGTGCACCGGTACATAAATGCGTGCGCCCGGGGCGGGCGGTACGGATGTGGTTTCGTTCCACAGCGCCACGCCGTCTTTGAATACCCGGCCGTCAGGCTGAATCACGAAGAGCCAGTCGGCGTCAGCGTTTGGATCGAGCGGGCAAGCCTTGAGATAGTCGATCGCAGCTTGTAAAGGTTGGAACGGTATTTCGCACTCACCCAGCACCGCGCCTTCGACCCGAACCGTGGTTGGGCGAGGCGGGTAAAGCAGTACATCGCCGTCACTCAGGAAGCGGTTATTGATGCGGTCCAATTCAACCTGCACCGGGTCAAGTTGGGCGACCTTGCGCCCGGTCACCGGCATGGCCTGCACCTTTTCGCGCAGGCGCGCAGCAAGCGTTGCCAACCCCGCCTGATCGCCCGCCAGTGCGTTGCTGTGCAAGGTCGACAGATCGAAAAGAACACCCACCTTGAGACGCTCTTGCGCATCACGCAGAGGGGTATGCAGCCAGGCGGCCCCGAGCAGATAAGCCTTGGGGCTTACCTGAGCCTCCAGCAGCACGTCATGCAGGCGCGTGCCATCCACAATCGAATAACGCCCGGGCTTGGCGGCATCGCCCTGCAGCGTGACCAGCGATTCGGCATTTACGGCAAAAGTCATGAGCAGGCTGCAGCAAAGCAGCCAGGAAGAGCGAAAAATCATTGCACTACCGGCTTATTCGGGCGCACTTGAACAATGCGTAGGGGCAATTCGGGGGTGAGGTGTTGCTCGCTGGCCATGATGAAACCGTCGGCCGGGTCAACCCAATATCGGTTCTGCGCGCTGAAGCCCAGGCCGTCCATTGAAATCTCTTCGTCCACGCGCAATAACTCGACGTCGCGGTCGAGGATATGCACGGTCTCCAGGCCCTTCCTGTTGAAAACGCTGGTCACGTTGACACCCATTCGATAACCGTCGGTGAAGTCCACCTGACGTCGGGCTTGCAAGCCATCGGGGATGCGGTGCAGTCCGGTCTTGAACGGGGACATGCCTTCAAAACGGGTGCCATCCAGATTGTCGTTGAAGCCGACACTGCGAATGGCCAGGCCGTCTTCAAGCATCAGGATCTGGCGGGTCGAAGCCATCCAGAAGCCGACTCCATCCTGCAGACGCACCAGTGCCATCACGGCTTCACCCGTAGGGGCCGCGATGGTGATCTGGTAGTAAGGCGTTGCATCAACTTGCTGGCGGGTCAGCTCCAAAGGCTCAGGCCTTTCGAACGCGGCCTTCAGTGTGTCCATGGACGCGGTCATCAACGGATTGCAGGCGCTCACCAGCAAGGAGGCCACCCCCAGGGTGGCCAGTCGCAGAAATTTCACAAGAATTCCAAATCTTAGTTGTTGCCCAAATCGTCCTGAATACCGACGCCCGTACTCAACAAGTTGGCCGTAGGGAATACCTGGCTGATAAAGCGGTTCCAGCGGGTGACATCGGCGGGGCCAACGTAAACCACATCCTGCGGTTGCAGTTTGAAGTGTTGGGCAAGGGCAAAGGCCGACGGCGATTTCAAATCGATCTGGAAAACCTTGACCGGTTCATCCGCGAGGTTTTCGACCCCACGGATTACGTAAACTTCCTTGCCGCTGGCAGTTTCCTGACGCAAGCCACCAACACTGCCAAGGGCGTCAGTCAGGTTCATATTGCTGCCCTTGAAGACAAGCGCACGTGTGGAGACCACTTCACCCAACAAATAGACCTTTTTCTGGTCGTTGTAGGGCAGGTGCAGTTGGTCGCCGTCTTTCAGGTAGAGATTGTGCAGATTCGAATTCTTGCGATTGAGCGCGTCGAGATCGATCAGGTATTCACGGCCGTCGCGCTTGAGCACCAGTCCGGAAATATCGGCAGTGCCGGTTTGAACTGAACCTTGGCCAACAGCGTCCAACAGGCTCAAAGGCGTGTTGGTGATAGGCAACTGGCCAGTTTTACCAAAGGCCCCCGAGAGAATCACTTTCTGACTGACAAAGCGCAGGATGCTGACATCCACTTGGGGTTCGGCAACAACCTTGGACAGGCGCGAGGCAATGATCGAACGCAGTTCGTCAATGGTCTTGCCGGCCGCGTCGATGGTCCCTACATAGGGATAGAAGAGCGTGCCATCCGGGCGAATCAGGCGTCCGTTTGCTTCAATTTGCTGCTGAGGGCCGGACGGCGCCGTCAGTTCCGGGTGATCCCAGACAGTGATGTAAATCAGGTCGCCTGCACCAATGCGGTATTCAGTTGGCTGGTAACTCAGCAGCTCCGGTGCAACCACGTTCGAATGGTCTGCGGCCGCTTCAATGGCAACCAGTTTGGGTGTAATCGGAACCAGCTCGATACGGCTGCTTTCCGGGGAACCTTCACGTACCAGATTGCCCGTGTCCATGTGCTGACCAGGGGAGAAAATGCAGCCTTGCAGGGTCAGGCCAACCAGCATGGCCAAGGGAAGCGCGCGATTCATTGTCGAAATTGCTCGAAGGGAATAGGCAAAACAAAACCTCCCAGCAAGGCTGGGAGGTTAGCGTATCGAACTTTAAGCGAGGGTCTGTTACCGAGTGGTACCAGTAGTGCCGGTAGTACCAGTGGTGCCGGTAGTACCTGGGGTACCGTCGTTACCGCCGCCGCCGCTGTTGGAAGCAGCAATGCCAGCCGCGATTACGCCAGCACCGATTGCCAGACCAGTACCAACGGTTACACCGCCAGCGATTGGAGTGGACAGGGACAGGCCGGAGTTTGCACCAGGCGTTTTAGCGGCGGTGCCAGGAGCTTTTGCTGGTGCGGTTTCAGCAGCCATCAATGGCAGGCTGAGGGAGGTAGCGAGAGCGATTGCCAGTAGTTTTTTCATGTTCATGCTCCTTGAAAGGATAATCCTTTGGGGTTATTGGGTTAAGGGTATTTCAGTAGGTGTCTGAAATGCAAGTTAGAGCTGTTTAGAGGAAGGCTTTTTTCCGCTTTTTCAATGCAGTTACTTAGGTGAAGCATGTTTCTCAAGCGACTTCCGATTGCGCCAATTCAGTTATGACGGCGGCAAGCTCCAGGCGCCAGTCCGGTTGCGAAATACCTAGCTGTTCCCGCAATTTCGAGCAATCCATTACCGACCAGGCTGGCCGCTTCGCCGGTGTAGGATATTCAGCCGAATCGATGCCCCGTACCTGCGGTATTTTGGTTATTAATCCGTGCTGATGCCCTTGGCGGAAAATCTCCAGGGCAAATTCATGCCAGGTACAGGCCGGGGTACCGCTGAAGTGGTAGGTGCCCCAGTGTAGCGAACCTAGATCACGGTACTGCATTGCCAGTGTCCACAAAGTGCGGGCGATGCCCGCAGCTGAAGTCGGGCAACCCTGCTGATCGGCCACAACGCCCAACTGATCCCGCACACGACCCAGTCGCAGCATGGTCTTGACGAAGTTATTGCCTTGGGCTGCGAACACCCAGCTGGTACGCAGGATCATGTAGCGACTGCATTTTGCAGCCAACTCCAACTCCCCCCCCAGCTTGCTCGCTCCGTACACCCCGGTAGGACCTGTAGCTTCGCACTCCCGATAAGGTTCGCGGGCATCACCGGCAAACACATAATCGGTCGATACATGCAGCAGCGGGATACTCAGCCGTTCGGCGGCAACTGCGAGATGGGCGACCCCATCGCGGTTAACCGCCCAGGCACGCTCTGTCTCGCTCTCGGCCTTGTCTACTGCTGTGTAGGCTGCAGCATTGATGATCAGTTGTGGCTGTAGCTCGCCAACCAACACGGCCACCCGCTCGGCATCGCTGATATCAAGTTCTGCCGATCCCATTCCAACGGTTTCAAAACCTTGTGGCGCCAATCTCATCAGTTCGTGGCCAAGCTGACCATTTGCACCCGTAATCAATACACGCATGCTTAGTCCTCATTGCCCAGCAGTTGGCGCAGTGTGGGGTTGCACTGATCCTTGCCTGAAAGATTCGGGTGTTCGATAGGCCACGGAATATTGACTTCAGGGTCATTCCAGATGAGCCCGCCCTCGTCTTCGGGATAGTACAGGTCGGTGCACTTGTACTGAAAATCCGCAACCTCGCTGAGCACGCAGAAACCATGAGCGTAGCCCGGTGGCACCCAAAGCTGACGATGATTTTCATCGTTCAACTCGACGCCAACGAACTGACCACAGGTCGGTGAGTCGGGGTTGATATCCACCGCCACGTCATAGACGGAGCCACGACTGACGCTGACCAACTTGCCTTGCGGGCGGGTGCGCTGAAAGTGTAAACCGCGCAGTACACCGCGCAGCGAGCGTGAGTGATTATCCTGCACGAAGGGCAACTCAATACCCAAGTCGCGATAACGCTCGGCTTGAAAGCTTTCGAGAAAGAAGCCGCGCTGATCGCCAAACACCTTTGGCTCGATGATCAGGACGCCCGCCAACGCTGTCTCAATGACCTTCATTACGCAAGCTCCTGCACCAGCAGGCCCTGCAGATATTGTCCGTATCCGGTCTTGCTCAGTGCTTCGGCTTGGCTAGCCAATTGTTCGGCTGACAGCCAGCCCTGATGATAGGCAATCTCTTCCAGACAGGCGACTTTCAAGCCCTGTCGCGCCTCAATGGTATGAACGAAGTGACTGGCTTCCATTAGTGAGTCATGGGTGCCTGTATCCAGCCACGCAAAACCACGCCCTAACAAACTCACATGCAAATCACCACGCTGCAGGTAAGCATTGTTCACATCGGTGATTTCCAGTTCGCCACGAACAGAGGGCTTTACCTGCTTGGCAATTTCCACCACCGAGTTGTCGTAAAAATACAAGCCGGTGACTGCATAGTTGGATTTCGGCGCCTTGGGCTTTTCCTCGATGGAAATCGCCTTGTTACCCGCATCAAACTCCACGACCCCGAAACGCTCCGGGTCAGTGACGTGATAGCCGAACACGGTCGCACCGGTTCCACGACTGGCCGCCTCGTGGAGCATCGCGCTGAAGCCGTGGCCATAAAAGATGTTGTCGCCGAGGATCAAGCATACGTTGCTGTCACCAATAAAGGCTTCACCGATCAAAAAGGCTTGGGCCAACCCGTCTGGTGAAGGTTGTTCGGCATAGCTGAGTTCAATACCAAACTCCGAACCATCACCCAACAACTTGCGAAAGTTCGGTAAATCTTCAGGAGTAGAGATAATCAGCACTTCGCGGATGCCCGCGAGCATCAGCACCGACAATGGGTAATAGATCATTGGTTTGTCGTAAACCGGCAGCAGTTGCTTGGATACTCCGCGGGTGATGGGATGCAGGCGGGTGCCGGAGCCACCGGCCAGGATGATGCCTTTCATATGAAATGTCCTTTGAAAAATCTGAATTAAACCTGGATCCAGGGGAGCACCGTTCCGGAGGAACGCCACCCCCGATGCGCAAATGTTGAGCTAAAGATCACTACCCAAACGGCCTAACTGATAGTCCCCACTCAACACGCGTTGCCACCACTGGCGATTATCCAGATACCACTGCACGGTCTTGCGCAGACCGGTCTCAAATGTTTCCTGAGGCACCCAGCCCAGTTCACGTTCGATTTTCGACGCATCAATGGCATAGCGCCGATCATGTCCCGGCCGATCCTTCACGAAAGTGATCAGCTCCTTGTAGGAGCGAGCTTGCTCGCGATCCGCCTCTAGCGGCACCAATTCATCCAGCAACTCGCAAATGGCCTCGACCACCTCCAGGTTGCGCTTCTCGTTATGCCCACCGATATTATAGGTTTCACCTACTATGCCTTTGCTCACCACCTCGACCAGCGCCCGAGCATGGTCTTCCACATACAACCAGTCGCGAATCTGCGAACCATCGCCATACACCGGCAACGGCTTGCTCGCCAAGGCGTTAAGGATTACATGCGGCACCAGCTTTTCCGGGAAGTGGTACGGCCCGTAGTTGTTCGAGCAGTTGGTGACCAGAACCGGCAGCCCATAGGTACGCTGCCAGGCGCGGACCAGATGATCCGAACTGGCCTTGGAGGCGGAATACGGCGAACTAGGTGAGTAGGGCGTTGTTTCGGTGAACAGGTCATCCGTGCCTTCCAGGTCGCCATACACCTCATCGGTGGAGATGTGGTGAAAGCGGAATGCACTCTTCTCCGTCGCCGGCAAGTCACTCCAATAACGGCGGGTCGCTTCGAGCAAACTGTAAGTGCCGACAATATTGGTTTGGATGAAGTCAGACGGCCCGTCGATGGAGCGATCCACGTGGGACTCGGCCGCCAGGTGCATCACCGCCGTGGGCTGAAACTCGCGGAACACCATATCGAGCGCAATGCTGTCGCAGATATCCACCTGATAGAAGCGGTAGCGTGACGAGGTAGCTACTGAAGCCAGCGACTCCAAGTTACCGGCATAGGTGAGTTTGTCGAGGTTGGCGACTTCCGTGACGGTACTGTCGATCAGGTGGCGAATCACGGCCGAGCCGATAAAGCCTGCGCCGCCGGTAACAAGAACCCGCATCACTGTTTCTCCGCGTAGGGACTATTCCAATAGCCTTTGTACATGCCTAGTTTCTTCTTTAACCCAATCGACAAGCGATGCTCCTTTTGACCGAGCTTGTAGGCGAGTAGCTTGCAGGCATTACGCAGGATGGCCGAGGACCAAAAATGAATGTGAGACAGGCCGAGAAAACTCAATTCAGATTTCACATAGCGTAGGCCTTCACCCCCCGCACCGCCAAAGCGCTCGCGAATCCAAGGTTCTCTAGCATGGAACACCCCCATGTCGAAATAGCGTCGAAATTCTTCCATTAGTGAGTAGTTGTGTGAGTGCCGACAGCTAGCGTCCCCCGCATAGGCAACTTTCCAACCGCTTAGCAACATCTTGGCCGTTACGTACATATCCTCAGCAAAGATTACGTGCTCAGGAAAACCCCCGACTGCATTCAGGGTTCGACCACGATAAGCGGCAAAGGAGTTAGACATAAATGCCGTCTTCAACCCTAAAACAGGAGCATCCCCGAAAGACTTTACTTGCGAGGTCTCGGGATAATTGAACAACCGAGCATGCTGCGCCAGAGGGGAGGCATTGGGATGCGGCAACTGCCGTCCACAGACTGCCCCGACCTGCTCATCAGCGAAAGGAGCGATCAATCGCTCAATTGCAGTAGAGTCCTCTAAATATGCATCCTGAGTCATGAACACATAAACGTCATATCCGGAGTTTTGATTCACCATCATTTGTCTAGTGCCGCCATGATTGAACTGGCTGCTTGGAATGGTTGCAACATTCTTTTCGCGGGAGCGAGCCAGGTCACCAGTTCCATCCTTGGAGCTAGAGTCGACCACGTACAGGTCGAACTGGACGCTCTGCTTATCGAGTGAATCCAGCAAACGAGCAAGATCATCTCGACCGTTGTAGGTGGGTACGATACAAGCGATACGTATTTGGGGTATATCAGCTGAAATCGACATTCTGCTCGCCATTATTTCCATTCTTCAGGACAGTTTTGCTTCCAATCGGCAAAAGCACTTTCCAAGGTGTACATATAGGGGTACCCGTTTTCCACCAAATAGGCAGGTAGGATATTATTGGAACGCACTAGTTTGCGTATGCGTACCGGACTGAAAGGGTGATTGATCCCCAAGGGCTTGGCAACGGCTTCGATAATATAGGCTGCTGTGGCCAAGAGCCGAAATGGCACCCCTGGAATAGTACGTTTTACGCACGCCACCTTGCAGACGGTATTCACATATTCCTCGATGGAAGGGCCTGGGTTCATAGACATATTGAATAGACTGACGTATTCACCCTTTGCCTCCTGCTGTTGCAAGACCCACCACATGGCATTGCACAGCTCCTTGACATAGACGCCGGCCTTACGGGTTTCGCGGTTGCCCATATAAAAGAAGTAACGATTCAGTACTGCTTTGATCAGGCGTGAAACGTTGCCACCTTCTCCCGGTCCGAAAACAACTCCGGGGCGAGCGATTACCAAGCGACGCTGCGTGGCATTGCGTGCTTGCCAGATCTGATGGATTTTTTCAGCGGCGAGTTTCGACCCACCATAAGCAGTGGCTGGTATCGGAAGCGAGCGCTCGTCCTTGACATCTTCACTCGGTCCATAGGGAGAAATGGAGCTGGTGAAAATTATTTGATTGCAACCGCTTCTTTCCGCCCACGCACAGACATTTTCGGCGCCAAGCAGGTTGGTTTCGTAGTATTCGCGATCTACGTGGCCAGGCTCACGATGAACAGCAGCAAAGTTAGCTATAAGTGAGATCTTTTCCGCAGGTTGCCACCAGATTGGATTCCTAATATCGCCTTTAACAAAGATTAAACGTGGGTCCAGAAGTAACCTTTTTCTGAATGAGCTTTTTTTTTCTGTTATAGGTTCGAGGTCGAATAAATATACTTTGTTTATTTTAGTGTTTTGGAGGATGAAGTTGGCAAAGAACGCACCAATAAAACCTGTGCCGCCAAAGATAACTACTGATTCCATGATTTGTCTCGATATAGAAACGAAATTGCGCGGGAGGAGAATGCTATAGCCCGATTTTTTGCACCGCGTATGTTGAGTCTTGTAAGTTCAATAAAGAACTGAGTCGCGTGGTAAGTTAGAGTAAGGATTAGTATAGAAGCTATTGCCATGTCCGGACTGTTGATTCTGCAAAACTTGCCAAACCCTCGACCGTAAGACGCAACTTTATTCGACGGTATTTCCGATATTTCAGGTGCGGGGTGCCAGACATCTAAATCTGGAAAATAAATGGCGGGCCCGAAGGTCTTGATGGATTTGTATATGTAGTCAAGGTCTTCGCATGAACCGTTTGATGTTCCTGCACCTAACGCCTCACAGAATTTAAGATCGTTGCGTTTTGCGAAAATAGTGATAGAGGTGGAGTATCTCTGAAAGTTCCACCTGTTCACCGTTTTTATGATGTCTGGCCAGTTCTTTATTAGCTTTTCGCCCGTGCTCCGATCTCTTATTGCACCTAATATCATCTGCTTGTTTGTGGACTTCAGCTTTTCCAGCGCATTAGAAAGCGTGTCGGGGTAATAAGTGCAGTCATCATCTGGGAAACAAACATATGCTCCTTGTGCATAGGAAAGTCCTATGTTTCTGTTTGTTGATAGTCCCTTAACTGATGACCTGATATGCACAATTTTTATTGAGCTTGAAAATTTCGCGACGTATTCATCTAAAATATTTTCTGAGTTTTGATCAACTATGATCAACTCAAATTGGGAGGTTGGCAGTGTCTGGGATTCTAGTGAGGTTATGAATGCCAATACTTCTTCTTGTCTGCCATAAGTCGCAAGGATACAGCTTATTGATAAATTATCTTTCAATTGGGATCCTACCTGCTTTAAATATGGCTTGTTGTTCTGTTTTTGGCAAATTTTTGCATGATGAACCCTGCCAATAGTAAGACTAGACAAACAAGGTTTACACCGTTGTAGAGTTGTGCAGCGTCCAAGGCCAACCAAAAAAAGATCAGTGAAATGTATAATTTGAAGAGAAAAAAACTTTGGGTGATGCATTTGTTGCTGATCAATTTAAGTATTTCGGCTTGGATAAATCCTGCAATAATGAAAATTAAAATGTGTAAGATCGAACTGAGGGTGTAACCCAGAGCTGCAATTTGAACGGCTGGAAAAAATCCAGTCAGACTGACACCCGCGTCGGCGTATCGGTCAAATCGATCGCCGGGAAGTACGGCCATAGTTAGTTCAGATGCTCCTGTCCAGATGGAGCTGACATTCATGTTTTTCTCTATCGTAATCCACGTTAATTGCGATTGAAGCGCTATCCTGCTGTAAACAAAATCTATTGAATACCCGGTCGCGCTGTATACATATGCAAGGATGCTAATTAGGACGGTGAATATTGTTGCAAGAGTTTTGTAAGGGATTTTAAGTTTTTTCGAATGAGTTCCTAAAGCAGCGAAATAGAAAGCTGCGATGGCTAAGTAGTACTGAAAAGCCGTAAATTTTTCTCCGAGCACAAAAAGTGTAATGCCGATCCAGGTGAAAGTGGCAAGAAGTGTCATCGTTTTGCGCTGTTTACTATTTGCGACAATTATTAATGCAGGGACAAAATAAAAAGCTTGAGTAATTAAGGATTTAGCAATTTGTAGTCCTGGTGGAACTATTGTATTCCAAAAAGTAAATCTTTCAACTCCGAGAAGTATTGGGCTTGAATACTTAATTAGTATCAGTGCGGATACTAGTAAGGTTGCAATCAGAAAGATTGCTACTACTAGTCTTTCTAATTTGATTGAGTATCTCGCTTTTAGGATTGGGCCATTGCTAATTTTGCTGTGTAATGAAAATCCAAAACTGATTGAAGTAAAGCCAAGTAGAAAATAAAATAAGATTGTCCAAAATGTGCCGTTGTAACTGCCTTGTTCTCCTATTTCAAACATTAATGCTCCGTTTTCTATTACGGCGGCACTTATCAGCATGGAAAAGAAGTAATAAATGTAAAAGTATGAGGTTAGCGTTTTTTTCGGTTTTTTTTGGAATTGTACCTTTATAAAGAGTGTAAGAGCTAGCAGGCCTAGAATGCTAGAGTATTGTAGGTCTACGGATATTCCAAACATAGAATAAAGCGGGCCTAAAATTAGGCTGGCTAACAAGAGTAGTGCTAGCGAAGCCTTTTGTGTATTAAGCTTCCCACCTGTCGCACTTAAAATATCTTTTGAGGCTAGATTATATCGCAGCATTTATCAATGATTCTTCTCTGTTCTAGACTGAAGTTTTTATAAAACAAGTCAAGCTCACTAATCCTTTTGGGGGTAATTCCTAATAAAAGGTGGCATGTATAAATAGCGGTGCTGCTGAAGCAGTAAATTTCTTTTAGATGCTGTGAGTTTTTTAATATTAGTAATTCGACGGGTATTTCGTCTGTGACTAAGTTTAAGTGTTTGAATTTTTCGTGTTCTTCTAAGGGGTGGGCTTTTATAAATATGTTGCCAGATATATCACCTAGGCACTGCGTTAACGTTTTTGTATACTTGTCAGCGCTGATCATGCCAAGTTCGGTGAAGGGCGAGCTTATCACTAGCTTTGATATATCTAGATGCGAGCAATCCGTATGTGTCGATAGGTCGTGGAGTGCTTCTCTGTACGAGCTAACCACCTCGTTATTTATTGTTTTACCATCTCTAGAAAACATTAAAAATGATGTTTTTTTTGCAAGGTGAGGGACTATTTTTATTGCTAACTCTCTTAGCGCTATTTTGGGTAACGCAATAAGTTTGCGTTTGTAGCCTTTTGATTCTCGGAGTCTTGCAAGGACTAATTGTTTGAAATTTCCATAAGAACCGATTCCCTCCTCAATTTGTATGGTTTCTACGGAGTTTGCTTTTTTTGTGATTGATAAAAGCTTAGTTGGGTGTGCGTTTGTGGTTATGATTATAACGTCTTGTTTTATTTCGCCCTTGGGA
The DNA here is from genome assembly GCF_000282295.1 of Pseudomonas sp. GM33. Taxonomy (NCBI): domain Bacteria; kingdom Pseudomonadati; phylum Pseudomonadota; class Gammaproteobacteria; order Pseudomonadales; family Pseudomonadaceae; genus Pseudomonas; species Pseudomonas sp. GM33. The sequence continues at coordinate 51,336 of NZ_AKJO01000077.1, read as the reverse complement.
GCTAGAGCCTTTTGAAGATGGTCAATGTTCTCATATACTTTTAGGTTGTCGCAAAAAATACTAACGGCGTACGTTGGGATTTTTGCTTTTTTTTGAAGAAAGCCTTCATGAATCAGATGTATCTCTGAGTATTTTTTTTTCTGGCTGTTTAGGTACGCGTATAAGCCAAGAAAATGGTACCAGGAGCTGCAGTGCGCAATTACTATCGATCTCACTTTTCAGTGCTCGGCAGTTTTGTAACTACTTCCCATGTTGCAGGTGTCCCTGCATTAACGCGCTCGGTAACTCGTTGTCCTATCAATTGCGGTAAAAATTTCGGTGGCAAACCGAATCCCGGTCTGACACTTTTCAAGTTGGCGGCAGTTATTGTTTCGCCCACATTAATGTCTTGAGCAAAATAGAGTGAGCGACGGAACTTCACGTTTCCCATCTCGCTGGACTTCCGCCCATAATCAACTTTTCCCATGGCCGACCAAGCTGTTTTGCTGTCCCTGCATAGGGCCACTAACTCTGCGGGTTCGAGCGAAAAACTGTCGTCTGGTCCGCCACCATTGCGATCTAGCGTAAAGTGTTTTTCTATAATAGAAGCACCGAGTACCACACTGGCGATGGCAGTGGTGTTGTCCAGCGTATGGTCAGACAAGCCGGTGACAAGGCCGAAGCGCCTAATCATGTCGGGGATCGTGTTTAGGTTGTAGTCTTGTGCAGGTGCCGGGTAGCCACTGACACAATGAAGGATAGCCAGTTGCTTGCAACCACCTTCATGCGCAGCATCTATAGCCTCTTCGATCTCTTCGGCGTCAGCCATACCGGTCGAGATGATCATCGGCTTACCAGTACTCGCGACGTACTTTATCAAAGGCAAATCTATCGCTTCAAAAGAAGCAATTTTATAGGCAGGGGCGTTTAGAGCTTCAAGTAGGTCGACTGCAGTATGGTCGAACGGTGAGCTAAAAATGGTGATCCCAAGCTTGCGGGCGTACTCAAAAAGTGGTGCATGCCATTCCCAAGGGGTGTGAGCCCACTCATATAAATCATACAAAGTACGGCCAGCCCACAACCCATCAGTAATTTGAAAATCAGGAAGATCAGATTTCAAAGTAATTGTATCGGGGCGGTATGTCTGAATTTTTACAGCATCTGCACCTGCGCGTTTAGCTTCTTCGATAATGCGCATTGCGACATTTAAATTACCGTTATGGTTGGCTGACATCTCTGCAATTATATATGGAGCATAACCGTCACCAATGTCACGTCCGTCAATTTTGATATGTTTAGTCACTGATTTTCTCCAAACTAATTTTATATCGGTGTCCATGCAATTCAAAGAATGCAGGGAAGCGTTTTGGATCACATACGCGAATTTTGTTGAATTGACTGGCAATCGAATTGTCAGGGTCTAACCTGCTGTCTTCAGGAGTGCGTCGAGCGTAGTAAGTCGGCTTAATATCGAGATTTTGAGGGCGCGGTTCAATTTTTTCGTAGTTTTCAACGGCGAAGTCGATAAGTTCGATCTCGGCGTCAAATAACCTTTCGTTGAGCTCGTTCCACAGGGCGTGTTTTGGTAGTGGAAATGAAATCTGGCTCCAGATTTTACCGCTATCCACACTGTCTTCGGCTTCTAGTAAGGTCAGAGTTATCTCATGTGCGCCTTCGATTATCTGCCATATATGAGGACTCCAGCCGCGCCCTCTTGGCAGATCGCTTGCGTGAAGTACCAGGCAAGACCGATATTTGGCTCTGTCTTGAGCGTTCACGATTTCCGAACAGGAAATTAAAAACAGAATATCGCCACCCGGTAGTTCTGTTTTTTTTCGAGTTAATGCGATCTGATGTGAGTCGCAATTAAGCTTGATCCATCGTAATAGGTGATTATTAACGGGGTGCTGCTCGTCGCTACACAACAGAGTGATTTTCATGCATGACCTTATGCGAACAAGTAAGAAACTACACGCGCTGTACCCTTTCCATCTGCGACATGTCTGGCGGCATCACTCATACATCCAAGATTTTGCGTATTGCTAACAAGTTCAGTAATCAATTCGTAGATTGTTATATCGGACGATGAGTCACCAATTATTTTGGAAGCTCCGGTATCCTGTAACGCTTTCGCAATTGATCTTTGATTATCTGCCAGTACGACCATTAAACTAGGCAATCCTAAACAGCAACGCTCCCAAGATGTTGAGCCCGCAGCACCAATTGCCAGATCGCTATTTGCCATCAGTTGAGCCATGTCGCTAACGTTCACCAGAACTTCGGTTGGCCAAGGTAGCTGTTCGGCTTTTTGACGAATATCGTTGATCCAAGGTGCACTTGCACCCATGACGACAGTAACGCGGCAGCCGATTGGCAGCTCACAGGACTTGAGTGCTATAAGAATATTCCCAGTTGCGTTGTCTTTATCTACACCGCCCATGGTTATGAGTAAGTGTTCCAGCTGAGGGGGCTCGCGGCGCTTGAGGCTATATTCGCGTAGAGCGGAAAACTCGGGGCGTAACAAGGCGTATTGAGAACCACACAGAACACTACAGCTAGCGGAAACCCATGGTTGGTAGGCCTTCGGGTCGCGGCCGAAAGTTTGGTCCAGTAGTAAGTCGCTGGCGTGTTGGCGATCCGCTAAATCATCAATTACCATCAGTTTGCGGTAGTGAGGTTGTAGAGCTATTTCCCAGCGCGCATCCAGTGCGTAGTGGTCAACGATCAGCCAGTTGGGTTGCAGTTCTGCGATCAGCGAGGCGCACTCCGAAGCGTCCTGTTCCTGAGTGGCGCCCAGCCAGCCGGCATGAGCGAGTTGCGGCCTGGTTGGTGACTCATCCATCGCAGTTAAGATCGATGCAGGTGATGCAATCGCTAGCACATGTACGCGATACCCCTTGTGCCTAAGGAGTTCTATCAAATTGCCAGTATGCTCGCGGCAGATGAACTGGCACTCCGCACCTTTGGCCTTTAATGCCTCCGCTAGAGTAAGGCACCGCATGACATGACCAGTACCCATTTGTAACGAGGCGTCGACTCGAAAGATCACGTTCATTTTGGCCACCATCAGTTGGTTTGGGCCTGCATCGCCTTGAACATCCATTCTGCACGAAGCCAGTCTTCAGGGGTGTCGATATCCTGCACGCGATGGCGCGCCAGCTGCACCGGGGCTGAGTTTGGAGTGAAAAACATTTTTTTACTCACCCATGCATCGGACTGACCCCAATAGAACTGGCCGGCATCATGCCAAGCCTCTTCAAGATCTTGTGAGCGGGAATTGAAGTGTTCAGGGGTGAACATCTCGACCCGGCTTTCAGCGTTGATACGAATGGCGCGCTGTATCGGGAAGGCATAGCTGGTTACCGAGAAGGCATAGTCACAGCCCTTTTCTGTAAGTATGTCCAAGCCTTGACGGATATCTTCGGGGCTTACGAATGGAGCTGTAGCATAAAGGCAGCAAACTTGATCGATCCGATGGCCCTTGCCGTTTAACCATTCAATGGCATGACTGATAACCGGGATGGTGCCGGTATAATCATCTGACAGCTCGGCTGGGCGCATAAATGGCACAGAAGCACCGTACTGACGTGCCACTTCGGCAATCTCGATATCGTCAGTGGAGACGATAATCTCGTCAAAGCAGGCGCTTGTCAGCGCCGCTTCGATGGACCAAGCAATCATTGGCTTGCCGCAGAACAATTTGATGTTCTTGCGTGGTATGCGCTTGCTGCCACCACGGGCAGGAATGACCGCCAATTTCATGCCTGCGTCACCTCGCGCAAAGCTTCAACCACTTGGTCCTGCTGCGCTTCGGTCATGGTAGGGTACATCGGTATGCTGATAGCTTCGCTGTAGTAATTCTCCGCTTCAGGGAACTGACCAACTTCGAAGCCCATTTGCTCGTAGTACGGTTGGGTATGCACCGGGATGTAGTGCAGGTTAACCAAGATGTCCTGCGAGCGTAACGCTTCAAACACTTCGCGATGGCTTTTGCGGATTTTGTCCAGTTGCAGACGGATCACATACAAATGCAAGCCCGAATAACTGTCTGGGTGCTGCCATGGTGTCGTAACGGGCAGATCTGACAAAAGATCGTCATAACGCCGTGCTAATTCATGGCGACGGGCAACGTATTGCTCCAGGCGCGTTACTTGGCTTACGCCCAGTGCACTTTGAAGGTCAGTCATGCGATAGTTGTAGCCAAGATCAACTTGCTGGTAATACCAAGGACCTTCCATTTCCTTGGTCATCAGCGCGGGATCGCGGGTAATGCCATGACTGCGCAACAAGTCCATACGCTGGGCCAAAGCAGCGTCATTGGTCAGTGCCATGCCACCTTCAGCGGTGGTAATGATTTTTACCGGATGGAAGCTGAAGACAGTGATGTCGCTATAGCGGCAGTTACCAATCGGCTCGCCCTGGTATTTACCACCAATGGCGTGGGAAGCATCTTCGACGATCTTGAAGCCGTAACGCTGAGCTAGAACATGAATTGCCTGCATATCGCAAGGCTGACCGCACAGATGCACAGGCACCACTACTTTGGGTAGCTTGCCTTCGCGCTCTGCCTGCTCGAGTTTGCGCTCCAGCGCCTGTGGGCAAAGGTTGTAGGTACGCGGGTCGATATCAACGAAGTCGACCTGAGCGCCGCAATAAAGCCCGCAGTTGGCTGAAGCTACGAATGTGACCGGAGTAGTCCACAGCCAATCGCCAATGCCGAGACCGAGCGCCAGGCAAGCGATATGCAGCGCTGAGGTAGCACTGTTAACGGCCAGTGCATGCTGTGCGCCAACGTGGCTGAGCACTGCCTGCTCAAAACGCGGCACCATGGGCCCTTGAGTGAGATGGGGGGATTGCAATACTTCCAGAACGGCATCGATGTCCGCTTGAGTGATGTCCTGGCGACCGTACGGGATCATGAATCAGATGCTCCCGATTTTTTCGTAGTTGCGATCGATCCAGGTTGCCAGCATTTCATCACTCATCCATTCGCTGTTGTTGTCGCTGGCGTAGACGAAACCTTCAGGCACTTTTTGGCCATCTTTGATGCGTTTGGCGCAAGTCGCCCAACCGTTGATGGTTGGCAGAATTTTGAAGTGTTCTGGATATTCGTATGTGTAGTAGGCGTCTTCGGCGCTGATCATCTGCTCGTGCAGCTTCTCGCCTGGGCGGATGCCGACCACTTCCTGTTGTGCTTCAGGTGCAACCACACGAGCCAGGTCTGTGACCTTCATGGACGGGATTTTTTTAACGTAGATTTCGCCGCCTTCCATATCTTCAAAGGCATGCCAAACCAGCTCTACGCCTTCTTCAAGGGAGATCATGAAGCGTGTCATCCGATCGTCGGTGATTGGCAGTACACCCTTGTCCTTGATCGACATGAAAAACGGAATCACCGAGCCGCGCGAACCCATAACGTTGCCATAGCGGACTACGGAAAAACGGGTGTCATGACCACCAGCGTAGGAGTTACCGGCAACGAACAGTTTGTCCGATGCTAGCTTCGTCGCCCCGTACAGGTTGATAGGGCTGCTCGCTTTGTCCGTAGAAAGCGCAACTACACCTTTCACGCCTTTATCGATGCACGCATCGATCAGGTTCATAGCGCCATTGATGTTGGTTTTCACGCATTCGAATGGGTTGTATTCCGCGGTCGGAACAATTTTGGTCGCGGCAGCATGAACGACATAATCGACACCATCCAGTGCGCGGTACAGACGATCCTTGTCGCGCACATCACCGATGAAGAAACGAACGCGGGAGTCGCCCTCGAATTTCTTCGCCATGTCCCACTGCTTCATCTCATCACGGGAGAAGATGATGATCTTCTTCGGGTTGTATTTGGCCAGCGTCATTGGCACGAAAGTGTTGCCAAAGGAGCCAGTGCCGCCAGTGATGAGAATGGTTTTGTTGGTGAACATTCAACGATTTCCTATGTTGATGCCTGGTGTGATTCAGGATTGAAGCAGGCGATATTGTGTTGGTGTCAGGACGAAGTACGCCCAAGACTTCCAGATAAGGATTAGAGCAAATGTTGTGCACAGACCAAGTGGTACTGCGAGGTAGGGCCAATGGGTGGAAAGCAGCCATGTTGTCGGAATGAAACACATCAAACTGGCGATGTGGCTGTGAATAATTGGACGGTCTTGTCCTTGGGCATAAAGTGCGAAATGCGGAACCATTCCGACCGCATATAGCAGTGTAGCCAGCAAAAGCCACTGGAATAGATCTTGATGCTCGAGATAAAGGGGTTTGTTCAACCAACTTAGCAGTGGGGCAATCAATACAATCGCAACCGCGACAAAGATAATTGTCAGCAGTAGGGTTTGTATCAGCATTTTTCGTAAACCTTGGCGAAAAGCGTCTGAATCCTGTTTGTTGTAAGCGCTGATCAATCCTGGGTAGATGAAGGCGAACACACCAGCATCGAGAAACGATATTAAAGCGTTGCAAACGCCCATAAAGAGCACATAGGCACCGAGAATATCGAGCCCTGCTAATGCTCCGAACCAATAGCGATCTAGGGTGAACAAACCACGAATGGCAAGTGTCGCTATCAGAAGCGGAATAGCGACTTTCAGTCCCTTGCGGATCCATTTCCAGTCAATTTCCTTATGCCAACCCGCTATCCCGAGTTGGTTGAGCCGGTAGATACCCAGTAGTAATGCGACAAACGCGCCTATAGTCCAGGCCCCTAGAACGAAATTTAGCGAGCGCGACTCTGGTGAAAAAAACATGAGGGCGGTAACCGCCACTGCCCAGATTCCTGAGCGTAAGAACAAAACAGTGCTTGCCAACAACTGTTCCGAGATAGCAATCAGCAGACGGCCTAGCTCTTGGGTCAGATGTTCAAGCACCAGTAGTGCAAAAAACCAACTTGCGACATGCCAGGGCAATTGTCCTTTAAAGAATATGAGGCTAAGCAATGGTAGAAAAATTGCGTAGAGCACCAGTGAAAGTGCGCCTTGGTCCTTTAGTAGACCACCCCATTCGCACCGGTCGCGCTTGAGAATTTCACGGGTGGTGAAGGTGTAAAAATCGAAGCCCAGTAGGTAGAGCGCATAGCCAATGGTAGCCGCGAGTAGCCCATATAGTCCAAGCTCGGCGGGCTCAAGGAACCTTGCCAGAAAAAATATCAATAGGAACTTGCTGGCTAGTGTCAGACCTCGCAGGGCGATATTGATGAGGCGGGTGATGTTGTTAGCTGGCATTCAGGGGCTAATTTCTAGTTTGATTCATTTAATGGAATTGTTACTGCGCGTCAAGGCGACGCTCTTGAGCACGTTCTGCAGGGGTCAGTAGATGTTTTTCGACAACAATGTAAAGGGAGTTTTTATCAATATTTTGATGTCCAACCACAACGACCAATTATTGATATACGCAAGATCAAGTTCTACGCGTTTCTCCATCTTGTCGATGGTTTCTGTCTCGCCGCGACAACCACTGATTTGAGCAAGCCCGGTAATCCCCGGTTTGATTCGGTGTCGAGCCATGTAGGCATCGATTTTTCCGGTGTAGTAATCATTATGCGCCACGGCGTGAGGGCGAGGGCCTACCAGTGACATGCGGCCTTGCAGGGCATTGAACAGTTGCGGCAGTTCGTCGAGGGAGGTGCGGCGGATGAACTGACCGACGCGGGTTACGCGAGGGTCGTCACGGCTGGCCTGCTTGACTTCCTGGTCGTCGTGCATGCGCATCGAGCGAAACTTCCAGACCTTGATGATCTTGCCGTTCCAGCCGTGGCGTTTCTGTTTGAACAGGATCGGGCCAGGGGATGAGCATTTGACGGCGATGGCGGTGGCCAGCAATACCGGGCTGAGGAGGATGATCGCGATGAGTGCGACGGTCCGGTCCATTATCGCTTTAGAGGCGGCGGCGGTGGGGTAGGACGTCAGTGGGCTTTCGTTCAGGTGAATGGCGGGAAGGCCTTCGATATCACTGACGGAGTGGTTGAGCAGGATCAGGCTTTGCAGATCCGGGGTCCAGATGACGTCGACGCTGGAGTCCAACAGGTCGATGTACAGGCCTTCGATCTGTTCGGCTTCTGTCAGCGGCAAAGCGATGTAGAGGCGGCGAATCCGGTGGGTTGCGATCAGGTCCCGCAGGTGTGCAAGGCTGCCAATCACCGGGTACAGGCCGTTGCTGGGCGAGGGCTGGTCGTCCGCGGCTACCAGGCCAACCAGTGGTTCGTTTCTGTTGCGAACCAATTTGTCCGCGAGTTCCTGGGCCAGGTCACCGGTGCCTATAATCAGGGACGTACGTTCCAGTTGCAGCTTTTGCTGGTAACGCCGGGAGAAGTTATGCAGCGGCACATAGAGACAGGCTTGGAGTACGAAACCACCGAGCGCGAGGCTGATAATCACTTCGCGGGAAAAAAGCTCACTGGTTTTGGTGATAAACGCCACGACGGTCAAGCCGGAGAGTAGCACCAGCCAGCCAGCCAACAATCGGCCTAGTCCTACCAAATAGCCATGGTGTTTATGGTAGACCTGCATCATGGAGTAGGCGGGTACCGAACCGAGCAGCATGAATGCCGCGAGTATCCGGTAGTGGGCTTCGACTTCCCCGGTCTTTATGGTTGCCAGTGCACAGAGCAGGAGGATGAGTGCGGAGATTGCGCCAAGCCATTGGGTCCAGAACGTAAGACCGCGACCGGCTGGTAGCGTGGTATTGCGCTTGCGAATCAAAATAATGTCCCTTGCGTCGATTTGGACATAGCCTTCCTGGGCATGCCTGCTGTCTGGAGTGTTCACTCCATGCCGCTTTAGTTGCTGTTTGAGCCTCTGGCGCAAACCGGTCTGTGTCGTGGCGTTTCCCTTTTCCTTGACAGGGAACGCACTCGCCTTGGCCAATATCAAGGTTTTGGGCACGCTACCGCCCCAGGATTGACCGTTGGTTTCCTGAGAACGTGCGCCGTGGGTGCGACGAATGAGCCGATGCGCGAGCGCTGGCAGTTTATTTGGGGGGTGAGGGAGTCAATCGGGCAGGCCGAGCCATGGCTCAGCAGAGGACTATGCGTCTGTTCCTTGACGGCTGCACAACGGGGGCTGTGCAAGGCATCCTGCCGGAATGAAGTGGTTAGCCTCAGCCGAGGGAGTATTCTACCGAGTTCGTAGGAAAAGTGAAGACTGATATGTAGGATGGATCCAATAAAAGCCGCGTTTTTATTGGGCGAGGAGCCGTTTTCTGCCAGGCTTGCTGTGGTTCGGGCAGGGGTCGACATTGCAAGCAGTTTCAGCACTCACAAGTCAGTCATTGGTGTTTATTTTTGTTGTTTTAGGTGAGCAAAACGATAGGGGGGATCAGGTTTTTTCTATTGCGTCGATCGGGATGCTGAGGGTGTGTTCGCGGTGCAGGAGCTGGAGCAGGATCACGATGCGTTCGGCGCCGTCGCGGGCCAGGAAAATCGCTTCCAGTTCCTTGTAGCTGCCGCGGTTGATGCGCACTCTGTCGCCGGGTTCGAATGTTGCGGGCTCTGCGGGTGCCTCGTTGAGTTGCTGTTGCAATTGCTCGATGAGATCGTCAGCGACCGCAATCGGTAGTTTGCCGAACGTCACCAGTTGGTTGACTCCGCGGGTAGAGCGGATCGGGTGCCAATTGTCGTTGAGCTGGTCGAGCTGGATAAACAGGTAGCCGGGGAAGAGAGACTCCACTGAGGTGCTGCGGCGACCGCGTTGAATGCGTTCGACCTGTTGCGTAGGTCGGTAGCAGGTGAAACCCTGGCGAATCAGATTTTCCTCGGCGCGGGCATCTTGCCGGGGTTTGCACTGGATCAGGTACCAGCGTGGGGGCGGGTGCGGGCGAGGCATGCTAAGGGCTCTCATGGGTGAATCAGGGCAGCTGCGCTGCCCTGATATCCGGTGTCACTTCTTGTCCGACGCGTATTCGTATTGATAGTAGCTGTAGCTGCCGTAGCCGTAGGCTGAAGCCTTGCGTTCCACGGCGTTGAAAATCGCACCCTTGACCACGATACCGTTCTGTTCGAAGCGACGTTTGGTCACGGCGATTTCCTTGGCGGCGTTGACGCCAAAACGGGTCACGATCAGGCTTGTGCCGGCCTGGCGGCCCACCAGGGCGGCATCAGTCACGGCGAGGATTGGCGGGGTGTCGATGATCACCAGGTCATACTGGCTGCTGACTTGCTCCAGGAACCGGGTGAAGTTGCTGTGCATCAGCAACTCCGACGGGTTTGGCGGGATCTGACCGCGGGTGATGACGTGCAGGTTGTCCACTTCGGTGGAGAGGGTTGCCTTGATCAGATCAATCTTGCCGGCGAGCAGGTCGGACAGGCCGTTGTTCACGTCCATGCGGAACATTTTGTTCAGGTAGCCTTTACGCATGTCGGCGTCGACCAGCAGTACCTTTTGTCCGGTCTGGGCAATGATCGCGGCCAGGTTGCTCGAGACGAAGGATTTACCCACGGCCGGGCTTGGGCCGGAAATCATCAGGATGTTGTTCTTCGCCTCAAGGGTTGCGAAGTGCAGGCTGGTACGCAGGCTGCGCAACGACTCCACGGCGAGGTCTGCTGGGTTGTTCACGGCTAGCAACAGGGAACCGGTAGAGGCGCGGTTGCTGCCTTTCAACGTACCTTCAATCTGCGACTGGCCCTTGCTGAGAGGGATCGATGCGTAAACCGGGATGCCGAGTTGCTCGATGATCTCCGGGTCTTCAACGCCACGATTCATCGCTTTACGTACCAGTACGTAGGCCACGGCAATCAAGCCACCGAGCAGCGTTGCGATCAAAACGATCAGCATTTTTTTCGGTTTGACCGGTTTTTCGATGTTCGCATCCGCCGAGTCGATCACGCGGACGTTACCTACCGTACCGGCTCGGACAATATCCAGCTCCTGGGTTTTGTTCAGCAACTGGGTGTAGATGTCGGTGGTGACTTGCATGTCACGGGTCAGGCGCAGTAATTCCTGCTGGGTTTCCGGCAGGTTCTTGACCTTCTTTTCCAGTCCGCGTTTCTGTTGATCGAGCTGACCCATTTGGGTCATCAGTGCCTGGTAGGACGGGTGTTCGCGGGTGAAGCGGTGTTCCATCTCGGCTTGCTTGAGCTTCAGCTCGGAAATCAGGGTTTCCAGGGCAACGATCTGATCGAGTACAGCTTTGGTTTCGATAGTGATGTCTACGGAGCGAGCACTGCTCTGGTAGGCATTCAACTGACCTTCGGCCTTCTCAAGTTGCTTGCGTACATCCGGCAACTGGGTGCGCAGAAACTCCAGGCTTTGTGCGGCTTCGGCAGAGTTACGCTGGACGTTCTGCAGTACGTAGAGCCGGTTGATCTCGTCCAGCACCTTGTTGGCCAGATCGGGATCTTGGCTTTCCAGCGACAGTGCGATGATGCCGGATTCCTTGCCACGTTCAGCGGCAGACACATCTTCCTGGTATTGCAAAATTGCATTAAGGCGACGCTGCTTAGTGACGTGGAACAGCGCACCAGCATTCGCGTTCAGGGTGGCAACTTGTAGCTTGAAGCCATTTTGCTCAAGTTTCTCGCCCGCCTGACCATGGAGGAGCACTTCGTCATCGTCATTCAGCAGGGTGAAGGCGCCATTGCCTTCCGCGCGCAGTGTCAGCCCCTTGCCCAGGTAGGCATCCGGCACGTCCAGTTGGAATATATCGAGTTTTTCTCCACCCCAAGTGAAGCCGTTGAGGCCGAGCAGGGGCGAGGCCACCTGGTTTTCACTCACTGGCTCAAAGCGTCGGCTCAAGAATTGGCCAACCAGCGGGAAGTAGTTCGGCTCAACAATAATATCGAGCTTCAGGTTCTCCACAGCCTTGCCCAGAACCGCGCGGGATTTAAGCAGCTCAATCTCGGTCACCGCCGGAGAGGTGCCGCCGAACATCTCACTCATTTCCGCCATGCCGCCCAGCGCAGCCATGCCGCCTTTTTTCTCTTCAACCTGAACCAGCGCATTCGCCTGGTAAACTGGCGTCGACAAAAGGGCATAAGCAACACCCACCGCGCAAAAGAACGCAGTGATACCAACAATGATCCACTTGCTGTCGATCAAGGTGCCGAAGAGTGCGAGCAGATCGATGTCGTCATCGTCGTCGCGGTGTTCCTGGATGGGGAGGCTGTTAGGGCTTTGCATGGGGGGTACTTTTGCAAGAGGTGATTATAGTTTTTGCGACCAGCTGTCGACGCCTTGCGTCATCAGTTGGTAGACGTGTTCGAAGGCGACCTTCTGTTGGCGATAGGGGTCGGGGATTTCCTGGTTGTTCTGCCACTTGCCCAGCAGGAACGTTTTGCCCTGTGCTTCCGGCGCCATTTGCACGATGCGTTTGACGTGGCCTGTTTCCATGGTGAGGATCAGGTCAGCCTGTTGCAGCAGTTCGCGGGTCAGTTGCCGGCCTTTGTGGTCCGGGTGGTCGCCGTTGTGTTCGCGCAAGACTTCCAGCGCGGTGCTGTCCATGGGCTTGTCCACCAGGGCGTGGATGCCTGCTGAACTTACATCAATGCCGCGCTCGGCCAGTCTGCTTTTAAGCAGGGCCTCGACGGTGGGGCTTCGGCAGATGTTGCCGATGCAAACGACCAGGATTTTATTGAACATAGGGGCTGCGCAAGTTGCGATATCAAGTGTGAAAACCGCACAGGCAGGAGGGAGAGGGCGTGTGGATTCCTTTCCCGCGCAACTGTACGGCTATCTCCGATGGCTTACTGCTACCGGGGCCATTTTAAAAGCGTGCACTCTAGTGACGAAGGGATGGAGGGTCAAGGCTCGGCTGTTACTTTCTGTCATACGGTTGTTTGGTTCGTTGCGGTGATTATCCTGCCATCGGGTAGGTGAACAGTGCGAAGTGCATCAGGTTCAAGCCGAAGTGGCTGAGGATGGCAGCGCCCAATCCACCGAAACGGTAGGCGAAGCCGTAACCGACCCCGGCCAGGCTGGCCAGTACAACCCATTGCCAGCCGCCCCCCGCGTGGGCCAGGCCGAAAATCAGAGACGCCAGCAGCAGGGCGAGGTTTTCACCTCGGGGCAGGTTTTTCATGAGCCGGCTCAGGCCGCCCTGGATATAGCCCCGAAACAGCGCTTCCTCGACCAGGGTGACCAGCAGCAGGTTGTTGGACATCCATAACCAGGCCTGGTCCGGCCATTTCGGCGCCCAGGCGATGATGCCCATCAGCAGCGCGCTGCCCAGTGCCAGCCCTGTGCTCAAGGTCAGTGCCAGTGCGGTGACATATAGAAAGGAGCGCAACGAGCAACGACCGACAATCCATGGGCAGACCAACAGCAGCCAGAAGCCGATCAGGGGTTTGTCCAGGTTCAGGAACATGGAAAACGGCACGGCGTCGTCGGTGAAACGCTGCGGCGCAATGCCGCGACCGTTATGGAAGCCCGGTAGCCAGTGCAAGGCCAGCGCCAGCGCCAGGACGATGAACAGGCCATGGCCGAGGATGCGTAGACCAGGAATCACGTGCTGGCGAACGGTGAAGCCTGCGGTCAACAGCAGCATCACCGAGATTGCCGCCCGCCAATCGAGGTGACCATAGCTCAGCGCCAATCCGTAGCCGAGGGTGAGCAGGGCCAGAAACGTCCATGGCAGGGCAATCATTTGAAGTCCTTGTGTCTGAATGTGCGATGCACCGCCAACCCCCTGTGGGAGCGAGCCTGTTCGCGATAGCGTTGTGCCAGTCAATATTGATTCCAACTGACACACCGCCATCGCGAGCAGGCTCGCTCCCACAAGGGATTGCGGCGCGCGATTATAGGGATGTAGGCGACATATATAAAAACACCGCCCGAAGGCGGTGTGTGTCTGTGTATTGCTCGTCAGTTACGACGCAATCAACTGCCGCAACACGTAATGCAGAATCCCTCCGGACTTGAAGTACTCCACCTCATTGAGTGTATCGATGCGGCACAGCACCTCGACCTTCTCGCGGCTGCCGTCTTCGCGAGTGATGACCAGTGTCAGGTTCATCCGTGGTGTCAACTCGACACCGGTCAAGCCGAGGATGTCCAGGGTTTCACTGCCGTTCAGGTTCAGGCTCTTGCGGTTCTGGTCCAGCTTGAACTGCAACGGCAACACGCCCATGCCCACCAGGTTGGAGCGGTGGATGCGCTCGAAGCTTTCGGCGATGACCGCTTTGACGCCCAGCAGATTGGTGCCTTTGGCCGCCCAGTCGCGGCTCGATCCGGTGCCGTATTCCTGGCCGGCAATCACCACCAGCGGTGTGCCCGATGCCTGATAGCGCATGGCGGCGTCGTAGATCGGCATTTTTTCCCCGGTGGGAATGTAGCGGGTGTTGCCGCCTTCCTCGCCGCCGAGCATTTCATTGCGTATGCGGATGTTGGCGAAGGTGCCGCGCATCATCACTTCATGGTTGCCACGCCGCGAACCGTAGGAGTTGAAGTCCCGCGGTTCCACGCCTTTATCGCGCAGGTATTGCCCTGCCGGGCTGTCCGCCTTGATGTTGCCGGCGGGGGAAATGTGATCAGTGGTCACCGAGTCGCCGAGCAGCGCGAGAATGTTCGCTGCGCTGACATCCTTGACCACGGGCGGCGGGCCGCCGATGTCGTCGAAGAAGGGCGGGTGCTGGATGTAGGTCGAGTCGTCCTGCCAGACATAGGTCGCCGCTTGCGGAACCGCGATCGCCTGCCATTGTTCGTCTCCGGCAAACACTTCGGCGTATTCCTTGTGGAACATGGCGGTGTTGACCTGGCTCACCGCGTCGGCGATTTCTTTGCTGCTGGGCCAGATGTCGCGCAGGTAAACCGGTTTGCCGTCCTTGTCTTCGCCCAGCGGTTCGCGGCTGAGGTCGGTGCGTACGGTGCCCGCCAACGCATAGGCGACCACCAGCGGCGGGGAAGCCAGCCAGTTGGTTTTCACCAGGGGATGCACCCGGCCTTCGAAGTTGCGATTGCCCGAGAGTACCGATGCCACGGTGAGGTCGGCTTGCTGGATGGCTTTCTCGATGGGTTCCGGCAGCGGTCCGGAATTGCCAATGCAAGTGGTGCAGCCGTAGCCGACCAGGGCAAAGCCCAATTCATCGAGGTAACGGGTCAGGCCGGCTGCCTTGTAGTAGTCGGTGACCACCTTCGAGCCGGGGGCCAGCGAACTCTTCACCCAGGGTTTGCGTTTCAGGCCTTTTTCCACGGCCTTCTTCGCCACCAGTCCGGCCGCCATCATCACGCTCGGGTTGGAGGTATTGGTGCAGGAGGTGATGGCCGCGATGACCACGGCGCCATTTTTCAGGCGATAGGTCTGGCCTTCGTAATGGTAATCCGCCTCTCCGGCGAGATCGGCGTTGCCGACCGCGACGCCACCGCCGCCCTCGCTCTCCAGGCGGCCTTCTTCCTTGCTGGTGGGTTTGAATTGCAGGTCGACGAAGTCGCTGAAGGCTTGCGCGACATCCGGCAGCGACACCCGGTCCTGCGGGCGTTTTGGTCCCGCAAGGCTGGCTTCGACGCTGCCCATGTCCAGCGCCAGGCTGTCGGTGAACACCGGTTCCTGGCCGGGCAGGCGCCACAGGCCCTGGGCCTTGCTGTAGGCCTCGACCAATTGCACTGTTTCCAGGGGGCGGCCGGACAGGCGCAGGTACTCCAGCGTGACGTCGTCCACCGGGAAGAAACCGCAGGTGGCGCCGTATTCCGGCGCCATGTTGGCGATGGTTGCGCGGTCGGCCAACGGCAGGTCGGCAAGGCCGTCGCCGTAGAATTCGACGAATTTGCCCACCACGCCTTTCTTGCGCAGCATCTGGGTGACGGTCAGCACCAGGTCGGTGGCGGTGATGCCTTCCTTGAGCTTGCCGGTGAGTTTGAAACCGATAACTTCGGGAATCAGCATCGACACCGGTTGTCCGAGCATCGCCGCTTCCGCCTCGATGCCACCGACGCCCCAGCCGAGCACGCCGAGGCCGTTGATCATGGTGGTGTGGGAGTCGGTGCCCACCAGGGTGTCGGGGAAGGCATAGGTGCGGCCGTCCTCGTCCTTGGTCCAGACCGTGCGACCGAGGTATTCAAGATTCACCTGGTGGCAGATCCCGGTGCCCGGCGGCACCACACTGAAGTTGTCGAAGGCACTCTGGCCCCAGCGCAGGAACGCATAACGCTCGCCATTGCGCTGCATTTCAATGTCGACGTTCTGCTCGAAGGCGCTGCTGCTGGCGAACTTGTCGACCATCACCGAGTGGTCGATCACCAGGTCCACCGGCGACAGCGGGTTGATGCGCTGTGGATCGCCACCGGCCTTGGCCATCGCCGCGCGCATGGCGGCCAGGTCGACCACGGCGGGAACGCCGGTGAAGTCCTGCATCAGCACCCGCGCCGGGCGGTACTGGATTTCGCGGTCGGAGCGACGCTCCTTGAGCCACGCGGCCAGTGCCTTGAGGTCGGCGCCGGTGACGGTTTTTTCGTCCTCCCAGCGCAGCAGGTTTTCCAGCAGGACTTTCAACGACATCGGCAACCTGTCCAGCTCGCCCAGGCTCCTGGCGGCGTCGGGCAGGCTGAAGTAGTGGTAGGTCTTGTTGCCGACCTGCAGGGTTTTCAACGTCTTCAGGCTATCGAGGGACGGCATTGCGATCACTCCTTGAAGTCCGCACGGCTACGGACTGAGGGGACGGACAGAGCCTTAAACCTAGCCCTGTTTTCGGTAGCTGGCTAATAACTGGACTCTATGGACAGACCCCAGGTTCCGATCTCGGCTATCATGCGCCGGTTTTCGTGACAGGCTTTGCTTCAGGGCAAGCGGTCTCTCTTTGTGGGAGCGAGCCTGCTCGCGATGGACGTTAACGATAACGCGTGTTTCCTGAATAAATGCGCCGCCCTGGAGTCCATCGCGAGCAAGCTCGCTCCTACAGGGTCCAGGAGTAAGAATGAACACCCTATTCATGCATTGCCGGCCGGGCTTCGAAGGTGAAGTCTGTTCCGAGATTTCCGACCTCGCCGCGCGCTTGAACGTGGCCGGCTACGCCAAGGCCAAAGCCGCCACCGCTTGCGCCGAATTCGTCTGCACCGAAGAAGACGGCGCCGAGCGCCTGATGCGCGGGCAGCGTTTCGCCGAGCTGATCTTCCCGCGCCAATGGGCCCGGGGGATTTTCATCGATCTGCCGGAAACCGACCGCATCAGCGTGATCCTCGCCCATATGGCGGACTTTCCGTTGTGCGGCAGCCTGTGGCTGGAAATGGTCGACACCAATGATGGCAAGGAACTGTCGAACTTCTGCAAAAAGTTCGAAGTGCACCTGCGCAAGGCGCTGATGGCCGCCGGCAAACTGGTGGAAGACGCTCACAAGCCGCGGCTGTTGCTGACCTTCAAAAGCGGCCGTGAGGTGTTCATGGGGCTGGCCGAGTCGAACAACTCGGCGATGTGGCCGATGGGCATTCCCCGTTTGAAGTTTCCTCGGGAGGCGCCGAGCCGCTCAACCCTGAAGCTGGAAGAGGCCTGGCACCACTTCATCCCGCGCGACCAGTGGGACGAGCGCCTGCACAGCGACATGACCGGCGTCGACCTCGGGGCCGCTCCGGGTGGCTGGACCTGGCAACTGGTCAACCGCGGCATGCTGGTGACCGCCATCGACAACGGCCCGATGGCCGAAAGCCTGATGGACACCGGTCTGGTGCAACACCTGATGGCCGACGGTTTCACCTTCAAGCCCAAGCAGCCGGTGGACTGGATGGTCTGCGACATCGTCGAGAAGCCGGCGCGCAATGCGGCGATGCTGGAAGAGTGGATCGGTGACGGCCATTGCCGCGAGGCGGTGGTCAACCTCAAGCTGCCAATGAAACAGCGCTATGCCGAGGTGAAGCGTCTGCTCGAGCGCATTGCCGAGGGTTTCAAGGCGCGGGGCATCAAGGTCGAGATCGGCTGCAAGCAGCTGTACCACGACCGCGAGGAAGTAACCTGCCATTTGCGCCGGCTGGACGTGAAGAAACCCAAGTCCCGCTGAAGCACCGCAACCCCCTGTAGGAGCGAGCCTGCTCGCGATGGACTTGAGAGCGCATTGGGGTGTCAGGCATCCAGCGTTATCGTTAACGATCATCGCGAGCAAGCTCGCTCCTACAAGGGTACGGCGTTATGCCACAGATGACGTTACACCCGGCAATGCGCGACAATGCCGGCCAGTTTCAGGAGTGAATCATGAGTGAAATGCTTGATACGCCGGTAGACGGCACCCTCGATGCCACCGGCCTCAACTGCCCCGAGCCGGTGATGATGCTGCACCAGCACATCCGTGACCTGGTGCCCGGCGGCCTGCTCAAGGTCATCGCCACAGACCCGTCGACCCGTCGTGACATTCCCAAGTTCTGTGTGTTTCTCGACCACGAACTGGTGGCGCAGCACGAGGAGGAGGGCACCTACCTCTACTGGATTCGCAAGAAGTCCGGCTGATGACACCCAAAAAAAGACCTGCAAACGCAGGTCTTTTTGTTTGTGCAGTCAGCCCGCCGAGCGGCTGTTACGAATTCGCCGGCGCGCACTGAGCGTCAGGCGGATCGACAACATCAGCGCCGCACAGCTCAAACCGGCAATCAGCCCTTCCCACAGCCCGCTCGGGCCGCTGGCCGGACCGAACCAGTCGGTCAGCCCCAGCACGTAGCCGACCGGCAGGCCGATGCCCCAATAGGCGAACAAAGTCAGGATCATGGTCACCCGGGTGTCCTGATACCCACGCAATGCACCCGCGCAAATCACCTGGATGGCATCGGAAAACTGGTACAGCGCGGCATAGACAATCAACATCGACGCAATCTGGATCACGGCCTTGTCAGGCGTGTAGATCGAGGCGATAGGTTCGCGCAGCAGCAGGATCAGGCTCGCCGAGAACGCCGCGAACACCAGTGCCGCGCCGAGCCCGACCTTCGCCGCGAAACGCGCCTGCCAGGGATTGCCGGCCCCCAGTGCCTGACCGACGCGCACGGTCACCGCCATGCCCAGCGAATAAGGAATCATGAACAGCAACGAGCTGATATTGAGGGCGATCTGATGTCCGGCGACCACGGTCGAGCCGAGACTGCCGATCAACAGGGCGATGACCGCGAAGATGCTGGACTCGGCGAAGACGGCGATGCCAATCGGCAGGCCAATGCCGACCAGGCGCTTGATCACGGCCCATTGCGGGCGGTCGAAGCGCACCAGCACCCGGGTGCGGGCATAGAAGGGGGCCCAGAAGGTCCAGCCGGCCATGCTCAACGCCATGAACCACATCACGATGCCGCTGGCCCAGCCGCAACCGACGCCGCCCAGGGCCGGTGCGCCGAAATGGCCGTAGATCAACGCATAGTTCAGCGGGATGTTCAGCAGCAGGCCGCACAAGCCGATGACCATGCTCGGGCGGGTACGCCCCATGCCATCGCTGTAGCAGCGCAATACGTAATAGAACGCCATCCCGGGAAACCCGAAAGCGATCCCGTGCAGGTAACCCATGCTCGGCTCGATCAATTGCGGATCGACTTTCATCCAGTGCAGGATCGGCTCGGCGCCGAGCAGCAGGCCGCTGCCGATCAAGCCGACACACAATGCCAGCCACAGCGCCTGGCGTACCAGCGGGCCGATCTCGTCGAACTGCGCGGCGCCAAAGCGTTGCGCGACCTTGGGTGTGGTCGCCAGCAGAACGCCGGACATCAACAGGTAGACCGGAATCCAGATCGAGTTGCCCAGGGCCACCGAGGCCAGGTCCCGCGGGCTGACGCGGCCGGCCATCACCGCATCGACGAAGCCCATGGCCGTGGTGGCCAGTTGCGCGATCATGATGGGCAGGGCCAGGCCGAGCAGGCCCTTGAGTTCCAGGCGAACGGGTGTCGTCCGCGCGGGAGCAGTGGCGACGGTACTTTCAATAACAGGATTCAATAGCGAAACGTCCAAGAGGTTTTGATGCACAGCCGCGCATTCTACGCGTTGACGCGGCAGTCAGGAAAAAGCTCGTGTTACCGATTTGTAATCAAAACAGGTACCCGATCTCTGTGGCGAGGGGGCTTGCCCCCGTTGGGCTGCGAAGCGGCCCCAAATCATCTTCAGTATTCTTTCAGGTACACCATGCAGACTGAATTCGCGACTGCTTCGCAGCCGAACGGGGGCAAGCCCCCTCGCCACAAGGGGCGCGTAATGCTTGCTGGCTCACAACGGCCATCTACGCCTACACTGCCGATCCGCCAAAGGAGCCTGCCATGCTGATTGTTGCCGACGAAAATATCCCCCTGCTCGATGCCTTCTTTGGAGGCTTCGGTGAAATCCGCCGGGTGCCGGGTCGCGCCATCGACCGTGCCGTGGTCGAGCAGGCCGATGTGCTGTTGGTGCGTTCGGTGACCAACGTCAATCGCGCGCTGCTCGAAGGCAGCAAGGTGCGCTTTGTCGGTACGTGCACCATCGGCACCGATCATCTGGACCTGGATTACTTTCAGCAGGCCGGCATCACCTGGTCCAGCGCGCCGGGCTGCAATGCCCGCGGCGTGGTCGACTATGTGCTCGGCAGCTTGCTGACCCTGGCCGAAATCGAAGGGGTCGATCTGACCCGGCGTACCTACGGCGTGGTCGGCGCCGGCGAGGTGGGTGGCCGACTGGTCAAGGTCCTGCAGGGCCTGGGCTGGAAGGTGCTGGTGTGCGATCCGCCACGGCAGGCGACTGAAGGCGGTGACTACGTCAGCCTCGAGCAGATCATCGAAGCGTGCGACGTCATCAGCCTGCACACGCCGCTGACCAAGCAGGGTCCTCAATCGACCTGGCATCTGTTCGATGAAAAACGCCTGAACCAGCTCAGATCCGGTACCTGGCTGATCAATGCCAGCCGCGGACCGGTGGTCAACAACGCGGCACTGCGCGATGTGCTGCTGGAGCGCGAGGACCTGCAAGCAGTGCTCGATGTCTGGGAAGGCGAGCCTGAAGTCGACGTGGCGCTGGCCGAGCTGTGCGTGCTGGCCACGCCGCACATTGCCGGTTACAGCCTCGACGGCAAGCAGCGGGGCACCGCGCAGGTTTATCAGGCGTATTGCGATTTCCTCGGGCAACCGGCCCGCGTCAGCCTGAGCGATTTGCTGCCGGCACCCTGGCTGTCGCACGTGACCCTGAATGCGCAAAGCGACCCGGCCTGGGCCTTGGCGATGCTGTGCCGTGGCGTGTATGACCCGCGTCGTGACGATGCGGATTTCCGTCGCAGCCTTGTCGGCAGTGTCAGCGAGCAGCGCGCGGCATTCGATGTGCTGCGCAAGAATTATCCTTCGCGCCGTGAGATCGACGGGTTGCAGGTGCGGATCGAGGGGGATGCGCCTGAGTTGCAGAGGATTGTGGTGGCGTTGGGGGCTGCGGCAATCTGATAGACCGCAGCGGCCCCTTCGCGAGCAAGCCCGCTCCCACAGGGGGCTTGTGGTGCATGAAGATCCAGTGTGGGAGCGGGCTTGCTCGCGAAGGGCGCCCCCCAATGTCCAGACGGGCGCCCATAAAAAACCCGGCCAACAATGGGCCGGGTCAAGAAGACGGTGGCTATATCACTCTTGTTCGGCAGGCTTGACCAATCGCTTTTCCAGTTCGCTGCAAGCTTTCTGGATCATTTCTTCAGTGATCGGTACTTCGCGGCCCTGCTCGTCGATAATCGAGCAGCCCAGAGACTGGTCTGGTTGCGTGCGGATCACTTGAATCTTGTCATCGCTGCTGTGTTGCAAGGACATGGCCTGTCTCCTCTTCAGGTTGTGTGCTTACTGTAGAACCGCCAGGTGACCGGGCTATGACAACTCCCTGCGATCTTTCCGGGGGGACAGGACCAGTCCAGCAGAAATGCCTTCGCGTGGCTAGCCGAACTTTAGACCAATAGCGTCTAGCCTCTAGTGTTGGTGGACATAATTAACCTGACTCATTGTGATTTGCAGCGAGCCACCCCATTGAGCGGTGTAGGCTGACCCTAATGATTGTCTTGTCCCGGATGTTTGCGATGCTCTCTGCCCGTCACCGCCGTGCTGTTCGCCTGGCCAGTCGTTTCATTGCGCCGTATCGCTGGCAGGCCTTCGGCGCCTTGCTGGCGTTGATCGCCACCGCCGGCATCACCTTGTCCATGGGGCAGGGTATCCGCCTGCTGGTGGACAAGGGGTTCATGACCCAGTCGCCACATCTGCTCAATCAGTCCATTGGCTTGTTCATGTTGCTGGTCGTAGGGCTGGCGATCGGAACCTTTGCACGGTTTTACCTGGTGTCGTGGATCGGCGAGCGCTGCGTTGCCGATATCCGGCGTGACGTGTTCAATCATCTGATTTACCTGCACCCGGGTTTTTACGAAGACAATCGCAGCTCCGAAATCCAGTCCCGCCTGACCGCCGACACCACGCTGCTGCAATCGGTCATCGGCTCTTCGCTGTCGTTGTTCCTGCGCAACCTGTTGATGGTGATCGGCGGGATCGTCCTGTTGTTCATCACCAACCCCAAACTCACCAGTATCGTGGTAGTGGCCTTGCCCCTGGTGATCGCGCCGATCCTGATCTTCGGTCGCCGGGTGCGTAACCTCTCGCGCCTGAGTCAGGACCGGATTGCCGATATCGGCAGTTATGTTTCCGAAACCCTGGGGCAGATCAAGACCGTGCAGGCCTACAACCATCAGGTCCAGGACGAGCAACGGTTTGCCGTGACCGTGGAGGAGGCGTTCAACACCGCACGCAAGCGCATCTTCCAGCGGGCGTGGCTGATTACCCTGGTGATCGTGCTGGTGCTGGGCGCGGTCGGGGTGATGCTCTGGGTCGGCGGGATGGACGTCATTGCCGGGCGAATTTCCGCCGGCGAGCTGGCGGCGTTCGTGTTCTACAGCCTGATCGTCGGCAGTGCGTTCGGCACCTTGAGCGAGGTGATCGGGGAGTTGCAGCGGGCAGCCGGCGCGGCGGAGCGGATTGCCGAGTTGCTGCGTTCGGAAAACATCATCCTGCCACCGGTCGCAGGCGCGGTGACGCTGCCGGAACGGGTCGACGGCCGCCTGCAACTGCAAAATGTGCGTTTTTCCTACCCGTCGCGGCCGGAAAGCTATGCCGTCGACGACTTGAGCCTGACGGTCAATGCCGGTGAAACGCTGGCGCTGGTCGGGCCCTCCGGGGCCGGCAAGTCGACGGTGTATGACTTGCTGCTGCGTTTCTACGACCCGGCCGAGGGGCGCATCCTGCTCGATGGCGTGCCGTTGACTCAACTCGATCCGCTGGATCTGCGCCGCTGCTTCGCCCTGGTGTCACAGACCCCGGCGCTGTTTTTCGGCAGCATTGAAGACAACATTCGCTACGGCAATCCGCAGGCGACGCTGACCGAGGTACAGGACGCGGCAAAAATCGCTTACGCCCATGACTTTATCGAAGCCATGCCCAACGGTTACCAGACTCATCTGGGGGATGGCGGACTCGGCTTGTCCGGTGGCCAGCGCCAACGCCTGGCCATCGCCCGCGCGTTGCTGGTGGACGCCCCGATCCTGCTCCTCGACGAAGCCACCAGCGCCCTCGACGCCCAGAGTGAGCACCTGATCCAGCAGGCGCTGCCGAGCCTGATGAAGAATCGAACCACTCTGGTGATCGCCCATCGCCTGGCCACGGTCAAAAACGCCGACCGGATCGCGGTGATGGATCAGGGGAAACTGGTGGCGGTAGGGACGCACCAGGAACTGATCGCCAGCAATGCCTTGTATGCGCGTTTGGCGGCGTTGCAGTTCAGTGACGGACATGAAGTGGCATGAATGACTGCTGATGAATGACGCCCGGTTCGGGCATTATGTCGTCCTCTGTAATGACCCCGGATGAGGATATGAGCCGTTATCAACCACCGTTGACCTTGACGACGAAAATGTTGTCGCTGATCGCCGATATCAGCGAACAGATCGGTCAGCTTACGGCTATGGACGAACGCCTGCAGACACCTCAGTTACGCCGTGGCAATCGGATTCGAACGATTCAGGCTTCTTTGGCCATCGAAAACAATACGCTGAGCATCGAGCAGGTGACTGCCGTTCTGGCAGGACAGCGTGTGCTGGGGTTACCTCGGGAAATCCAGGAAGTACGAAATGCGTTTGCTGCATACGAAGCCATACCTGATTGGCAGCCAAGCAGCCGGACCGATTTACTGCGTGCCCATGAATTGCTGATGGGCGGATTGATTGATGAATGCGGGCAGTTTCGTCGAGCCGGCGTGGGTATCTATCGTGGCGACAAGTTGATCCATATGGCGCCGCCGCCGAGTCGCGTTGTGCACTTGATTGAGGACTTGTTGGCGTGGCTTGGTGCCTCGGACTGGCATCCGCTGATTACCAGTTGCGTCTTTCACTATGAATTTGAGCTCATCCATCCCTTCGCTGACGGTAACGGACGTATGGGGCGCCTTTGGCAAACCCTGATACTCAGTCAGTGGCGCCCGGTATTGTCTTATTTACCGGTTGAGGCCGTGATTCGGGATCAGCAGGAGGCGTACTACGCGGCATTGTCGGCGGCCGATCATTTGGCCGAATCAACGCCTTTCGTGGAGTTCATGTTGCAAGCCATGAGCCTTGCACTATTGGAGGCGGTACGGAGTGAGCCAGGAATCGACCCAGTAACCGACCCAGTAAGCGACCCAGTAGAGAAGTTGCTTTCTGCACTGCATCTTAACGGTCCGCGAAAGATCAGCGAATTGATGGCTGACATCGGATTGGTGCACAAGGCGACCTTTCGGGCTAACTATCTCAGGCCTGCATTAGCGGTTGAATGGATAGAGATGACCCATCCCGAGTCGCCAAGTAGTCCGGCACAAAAGTATCGCCTGACCCAGCTTGGAAAACAGGTCTTCGCGCGGCTCAAATCAGCAAAGAAATTCTGAGGAATAAAAAAGGATCATCACGCAATACTGGGAAACACTGATAACGCAATACCTGTGGGAGCTGGTTTGTCGGGTCGCCGCATCACAGCGATGGTCGTTAACGATGACGCGTGAGAACTGGGTAAACGCGGCGCACTTGAGAACATCGCCAGCAAGCTGGCTCCTAGGTACTGCGTGAAGAACCATAAAAAAAGCCCGCTTCTGTGATGCGGGCTTTTTTGCGGGTCGATTGAATCACTGATCGTCGAAAAACCGCTCATGCCAATCCACGATCGGCTGTGGCGAGTTGAGCTTCTGGCCGTAGATCACCGAGTACGACAACACGTTTTGCACGTACTGGCGGGTTTCGTCGAACGGGATGCTTTCGACCCACACGTCGAAACTCAGGTGGTCGGCACCGCGCAGCCATTGGCGCACGCGACCCGGGCCGGCGTTGTAGGCGGCTGAAGCAAGGACGCGGTTGCCGTTGAACTGGCTGTGCACCTGGCTCAGGTAGGCGGCGCCAAGCTGGATGTTCTTCTCCGGATCGAACAGTTGCTGTGGCGAGCTATAGGGAATGCTGAACTTGCGTGCGGTTTCCTTGGCGGTGGCGGGCATCAGTTGCATCAGGCCCGAGGCGCCGACACCGGAACGGGCGTCGTCCATGAACGCACTTTCCTGACGGGTGATGGCGAACGCCCAGCTCGGATGCAGGCCGCGGTTCTTCGCTTCACGCACCAGGGTGTTGCGGTGAGCCATCGGGAAGCGGATATCCAGGTCGTCCCAATACTGCGCCTGGCTGATGGTGCGGATCGCCGGGAAGTACCATTTCAGGTCGTAGGCCAGTTTGGCCTGGGCGACCATTTCGTCGCGGCTGAAGTGACGGCTGACGTAGTACCACTCGCGACGACCATCGACGATCTGCCCGCGGGCGTGCAGCTCCAGGGCGCGGCGTACGCCGGGGGTGTTGCGCACCTTGTTGATGGTGGCCTGGCTGAGCACCAGCGGTTTGTTCAGCAGCGAGTAGGGCGACTGCGAGCGATCGGCGGCGAGGAAACCATAGAAGTCGCGTTCGCGGGCCAGGTTCTTGTAGAGCGTCTGCACTTCCGGATTCTGTGGTTGCGCCAGTTCCAGGCTGCGAGCCTGCCAGTAGCGCCAGCGGTTGGTGGTGGCCAGGTCCTGGGGCAGGCGGCGGGTCAATTGATAGGCATCGTCCCAGCGCGCCAGGCGCAGGAGCAGGCGCAGGCGCCACTCGGAAACCGTGTTGTCGCGCAGCTCGGGGTCGTATTTGGTCATGACGTCCAGTGCACGGCTGTCGAAACGTCGTGCGAGGGTCAGGCCGATTTCCCGAGCAATCGCGACTTTTTCATCCCGGGAGAAGTGCATGCTGCTGGCGTAGCCATCGAGCAGATCCATGGCCTTGTCCGGGTCCTGGCGGGCCAGGCGGCGCAGGCCGAGGCTGACCACGTCGGACATGGCTTCATCGGCCGGGGTGAAGCGTGATGGCTGGTTGAGCAGTTCCGGTTTCTGCGCGACGTCCACCAGCAAGCGACCGCGCGGGGCGAGGGTGGTCAAGCCGTTGACCAGGCTGTTGGCCAGCGGGTAGTTGCGCGCCTGGGCGGCGAGTTTGGCGCGCTCCCAGCGTTTTTGCTCGGTCAACTGGCCTTCGGCCGCCCACATGCCGAACAGGGTGTCGCAGGCATCGGGTTGGGATTTGCCGGTCAGCCAGAGTTTTTCCGCGTTGGCGTTGCCCTCGGCCTTGAGGTTGTGGCTGAGCTGATACTGCGCATTCAGGCAGTCCAGTTCGGTGAAGTTCATTTTCGGGTCGTAATACTTGACGAAGGTCGCCCAGTCACCCCGATCCGCCAGCCAGCGCAACCAGCGCAGTTTCATCCAGTTGGCCTGGGGCAGGTCGCCGTGTTCGGCGAGGAATTTCTCGATTTCGGCGTTGCTCGCGGTTTTCAGGCGCGCGGTCAGTTCGTCGTAGGCCAGGTACGGTTCCAGCGGATAATCGGCGAGGGCCTGGCTGTAACGGAAATACGGGCCGGTATCACCCTTGGCCAGGGCGCGCTTGGCTTCATCGTAATATTGGCGCTGGGTGGACAGGTCCACCGCCTGGGCGGATTGAAACGCTGCGGCTGAAAGTAAAAAACACGACAAAAGATTGAAAAGGCGACTGCGCATGAGACGTCCAGGCAGAGAAAACATGACAAGTGCGGGGCAGGCCCGCACTGAATTGTCTGTAGCTTAGCCTTTTGCCAGCAGCCGGCGAAAGCTTTGCGGGTCTTCCCGCATCAGTTCGCAACATTTGTCGTTCAGAGTGCTACGAGAGTGAAATTGCCGGCCTTCTGAAGCCTCAAGTCAGGTAGAATGCGCGCCCGGTTTTTGGAGAAGCTCATGACCCTGCTCAAATTCAGCGATGTGTCCCTTGCTTTCGGCGCTATGCCGTTGTTGGACAAGGTGTCCTGGCAGATCGCCCGTGGTGAGCGGGTGTGCATCATCGGCCGCAACGGCACTGGCAAGTCCAGCATGATGAAGCTCGTCAAGGGCGACCAGAAGCCCGATGACGGCTCCGTTTGGCGCGCACCCGGCCTCAAGATCGGCGAATTGCCGCAAGAATTGCCGGTGGCCGACGAGCGGACAGTGTTCGACGTGGTGGCCGAAGGCCTGGACGGCGTCGGTGCGCTGCTCGCCGAGTATCACCACCTGAGCCAGAACATCGTCACCGATGCCGACCTGGACAAGCTGATGCACGTCCAGCACGACCTCGAAGCCCGCGATGGCTGGCGTTTGCAGACGCTGGTCGACAGCACCTTGAGCCGCCTGCAACTGCCGGCCGACAAGACCCTCGCCGAGTTGTCCGGCGGCTGGCGTCGTCGCGTCCTGCTGGCCCAGGCCCTGGTGTCCGAGCCGGACCTGCTGCTGCTCGACGAGCCGACCAACCACCTGGACATCGGTGCCATCGCCTGGCTTGAAGAAGCGTTGAAGGATTTCCAGGGCGCCGTGCTGTTCATCACGCACGACCGTTCTTTCCTGCAGAACCTGGCAACCCGCATCCTCGAACTGGATCGTGGCGGCCTGATCGACTGGAACGGCGACTACGCCAGTTTCCTCGTGCACAAGGAAGCCGCACTGGCGGCCGAAGAAACCGCCAACGCGCTGTTCGACAAGCGCCTGGCCCAGGAAGAAGTATGGATTCGCCAGGGCATCAAGGCCCGTCGCACCCGTAACGAAGGCCGCGTACGCGCGCTGAAAGCCTTGCGCGTCGAGCGCAGCGAACGTCGCGAGCGGACCGGCAAGGCCAACATCCAGCTGGAAACCGCCGACAAGTCCGGCAAACAGGTCATGGTCCTCGATAACGTGAGCTTTGCTCACCCGGACGGTCCGTTCCTGATCAAGGACTTCTCCATGGTGCTGCAGCGCGGCGACCGTATCGGTCTGCTCGGCGCCAACGGTACCGGCAAGACCACGCTGCTGAAGCTGATGCTCAGCGGCTTGCAGCCAACCAGCGGCAAGGTGGAAGAGGGCACCAGGATCGATGTGGCCTACTTCGACCAGTTGCGCCATCAGCTGGATCTGGAAAAGACCGTGATCGACAACGTCGCCGAAGGTCGCGACTTCATCGATATCGACGGCCAGAGCCGCCACGTGCTGAGCTACCTCGGCGACTTCCTGTTCAGCCCGCAGCGTGCGCGCACGCCGGTCAAGGCGCTGTCCGGCGGTGAACGTGCCCGTCTGTTGCTGGCCAAGCTGTTCAGCAAGCCGGCGAACCTGCTGGTACTCGACGAACCGACCAACGACCTCGACGTCGAAACCCTCGAATTGCTCGAAGAGGTCCTGCTGACCTTCAACGGCACCGTATTGATGGTCAGTCACGACCGGGCATTCCTCGACAACGTGGTGACCAGCACCCTGGTCTTCGAAGGTGAAGGCAAGGTGCGTGAATACGTCGGCGGTTATCAGGACTGGCTGCGTCAGGGCGGCTCGCCGCGCCTGCTCGGCGTAACCGAAAGCAAGTCCGGCAAGGCTGACCTGAACTCTGCAGTGGTGAAGGCCGAGCCGGCACCGGTTGCGGCGGCAGTCGAAGCGCCAGTGGCGAAGAAGAAGCTCAGCTACAAATTGCAGCGTGAGCTGGAAGCGTTGCCCGGCGAGATCGAAGCCATGGAGCAGCAGATCGCTGCCGTTGAAGCGCAAATGGCCGACGCGGGTTTCTACCTGCGCCCGGCTGCCGAGACGGCTGCAGTGATCGCTCAGCTGGCGCAGTTGCAGGCTGAACTCGACGTGATGGTCGAGCGCTGGGCCGAACTGGATGCCTGATTGATCCTGCAATAAAAAAGCCCGGCTTCACACACGTGAACGCCGGGCTTTTCATATGAACTGCAGTTCCCTGTAGGAGCGAGCTTGCTCGCGATGGTCGTCAACGATGACACGGGGAGCCTGACACCCCGTGGCGCTCTCAGGTTCATCGCGAGCAGGCTCGCTCCTACAGGGGCAGGTGTTGTCAGCTTTTGGTTTGCAGGCGCACCGCAAGCACATCGCAAGGCGCGCCATGCAGCACGTCATTGGCGGTGGAGCCGAGCAGCAGTGCCAGGCCGTGCCGGCCGTGGCTGCCCACCACGATCAGGTCGCAGGTTTGCTCCTTGGCCAGGTGGTGGATCTCCTGGCGTGGCTGGCCATAGGTCAGGTGGCTGTATTCCCTGGAGAGCTCCGGGTATTTGAGGATCAAGCGGTCAAGGCGCTCCTTGGCCTGATCGAACTGCTGCTGTTGCAGTTGTGACAGGTCCATCGGTACGTCGCCGCCGAAGGCCATCGCCATCGGCTCGACAATGTGCACCAGTGACAATTTCGCGCCGTTGCTCACCGACAGCTCGCGAGCGCGGTGGATCACAGGGTCGCACTCTTCGGTCAGATCTACAGCGACCAGAATATGGTTGTAGGGCATGAGGTGCTCCTCCTGAGGATTGCAATATTGGTAAGTATGGCTGGTTTCAAGCGCATTGGTTCCAAAGTGACACAATGGGCTCATCAAGAATCGGGAGTACAGATATGACGGTGTGGATAGTGGTGTCAATCCTGCTGGTGGTACTCAGCCCACTGGCATGGTTGCGCCCGTCGCGTGCCCAGAGCGGGCGCATCGCCCTGCGCATGGAGGCCCGGCGCATTGGGCTGGCCATGCAACTGGCGCCCCAGGAGTGGCCACACTGGCTCAGCCAGGAGCCGCCGAACCCGTGCGCCCAGTACCATCGTCCGCGGCGTGGCAGTCAGCCGGCGTGCTGGAGTTACTGGCAAAAATCACCGGGTGTCTGGGTCAATCAATGGCAGGAAACCTGTGAAGATCAGGCGCTGCTCAATCATTTCGAAAAATTGCCGGGTAATGTCTACAAGGTCGAGGCCGACAAGCAAATCATCGCCTTGTATTGGGGCGAGAAGGGCGAGGCCGAGGTGTTGCAGCACATCGATGCCACCCTCAAGGCGCTCGCCTGAAGCTCCGATCCCCTGTAGGAGCGAGCCTGCTCGCGATGGACGTGAACGATGATGCTTGAAGCCTGACACCCCGTGGCGCTCTCAGGTTCATCGCGAGCAGGCTCGCTCCTACAGAGTGCAGAGGAGCGCAATTGCCGTTTTTTTGTACGCAATAAAAAGCCCGACAAAATCATCGGGCGGGTTGGCCAGGCAGGCCGGTAAATCGGTGTTGGCTGATCTTACGCTGGGCATTCGCCAAAAGCGTTCACAATTTTCCCCTTGGTTCCGCCAGCGTAGCTTGTTAAACACGGGCTGCGGCGAATTAGGGCGCATTTTCTAACAATTGATTCTATGAATGACCCCGCATGCTTCGGCGTGTTTAAGGTCTTCGCAGTACGGACATGACCGGAAAGTCGCGTTTCAACCCGTGTTTCGGGCGATTGACAATTGCCGGAAATTCCGTGAAGGTGACGTACCCAAATCAAACGGGCGTATGAATTGAGCGTTTGTATTTCAGACCGCTCCTACAGAATCCCGACTATCGCGTTGGCGGGTGTGCCGGGGGAATGGGCGTAGCATCGACGATTAACGTCCCTGCCAAGCCATTCGCCTGCGTCCGACGTGTACTGTTCAGCTTCCATATCGTGGAGATCAGTTGATGATTTACGAAGGTAAAGCCATCACGGTTAAGGCTCTTGAAAGTGGCATCGTCGAACTGAAGTTCGACCTCAAGGGTGAGTCCGTCAACAAGTTCAACCGTCTAACCCTGAACGAACTGCGTCAGGCCGTAGACACCATCAAGGCAGATGCTTCGATCAAGGGCGTGATCGTCAGCAGTGGCAAGGACGTGTTCATCGTCGGCGCCGACATCACCGAATTTGTCGACAACTTCAAGCTGCCGGATGCAGAGCTTGTTGCTGGCAACCTCGAAGCCAACAAGATTTTCAGCGATTTCGAAGACCTCAACGTTCCGACCGTTGCCGCGATCAATGGCATCGCGCTGGGTGGCGGTCTGGAAATGTGCCTGGCGGCGGACTACCGCGTCATGTCCACCAAGGCCAAGATCGGCCTGCCGGAAGTCAAGCTGGGCATCTACCCGGGCTTCGGCGGTACCGTTCGTCTGCCGCGTCTGATCGGTGCCGACAATGCCATCGAGTGGATTGCCGCCGGCAAGGAAAACCGTCCTGAAGACGCGCTGAAAGTTGGCGCTGTCGATGCGGTGGTTGCTCCTGAAAAACTGCAGGAAGCTGCGCTGGAACTGATCAAGCGCGCCATTTCCGGCGAGTTCGACTACAAGGCCAAGCGCCAGCCGAAGCTGGAAAAGCTGAAGCTGAACGCCATCGAGCAAATGATGGCTTTCGAAACCGCCAAGGGTTTCGTGGCAGGCCAGGCTGGCCCGAACTACCCGGCGCCGGTTGAAGCGATCAAGACCATCCAGAAAGCCGCGAACTTCGGTCGCGACAAGGCCCTGGAAATTGAAGCTGCAGGTTTCGTCAAGCTGGCCAAGACCTCTGCCGCGCAGAGCCTGGTCGGTCTGTTCCTGAACGACCAGGAATTGAAGAAAAAGGCCAAGGCCTACGACGAAATTGCCAAGGACGTAAAGCAGGCCGCCGTACTGGGCGCCGGCATCATGGGTGGCGGTATCGCCTATCAGTCGGCTTCCAAAGGCACGCCGATCCTGATGAAGGACATCAACGAGCACGGCATCGAGCAGGGGCTGGCCGAAGCCGCCAAGCTGCTGGTTGGCCGCGTTGAAAAAGGTCGCATGACCGCCGCGAAAATGGCTGAAGTGCTCAACGGCATTCGTCCGACTTTGTCCTACGGTGATTTCGGTCACGTGGACCTGGTGGTGGAAGCCGTCGTCGAGAACCCGAAGGTCAAGCAGGCCGTACTGGCTGAAGTTGAAGACCAGGTCAAAGAGGACACCATCCTCGCGTCCAACACCTCGACCATTTCCATCACCTTGCTGGCCAAGGCCCTCAAGCGTCCGGAAAACTTCGTCGGCATGCACTTCTTCAACCCGGTGCACATGATGCCGCTGGTGGAAGTGATCCGTGGCGAGAAGTCCAGCGAGCTGGCTGTTGCCACCACCGTTGCCTACGCCAAGAAAATGGGCAAGAACCCGATCGTCGTCAACGACTGCCCGGGCTTCCTGGTCAACCGCGTACTGTTCCCGTACTTCGGCGGTTTCGCCAAGCTGGTCAGCGCCGGTGTGGACTTCGTCCGTATCGACAAGGTCATGGAAAAATTCGGCTGGCCTATGGGCCCGGCCTACCTGATGGACGTGGTCGGCATCGACACCGGCCACCACGGCCGTGACGTGATGGCTGAAGGCTTCCCGGACCGCATGAAAGACGACCGTCGTTCGGCCGTTGATGTGCTCTACGAAGCCAAGCGCCTGGGCCAGAAGAACGGCAAGGGCTTCTACGCCTACGAGACCGACAAGAAGGGCAAGCAGAAGAAAGTCGCCGACCCGTCGGTACTGGAAGTGCTCAAGCCGATCGTTTACGAGCAGCGCGAAGTCACTGACGAAGACATCATCAACTGGATGATGATCCCGCTGTGCCTGGAAACCGTGCGTTGCCTGGAAGACGGCATCGTCGAAACCGCTGCCGAAGCCGACATGGGTCTGGTCTACGGCATTGGTTTCCCTCCATTCCGTGGCGGTGCGCTGCGTTACATCGATTCGATCGGTGTGGCAGAGTTCGTTGCCCTGGCTGACCAGTACGCTGATTTGGGCGCGCTGTACCACCCGACCGCGAAGCTGCGCGAAATGGCCAAGAACGGCCAGAGCTTCTTCGGTTAAGCGCCCCCAACTAGAGTGAGAGTGAACTTATGAGCTTGAATCCTAGAGACGTCGTGATTGTCGACTTCGGTCGTACTCCGATGGGCCGCTCCAAGGGCGGCATGCACCGCAACACCCGCGCCGAAGACATGTCGGCGCACCTGATCAGCAAACTGCTGGAACGCAACGTCAAGGTCGACCCGAGCGAAGTCGAGGACGTGATCTGGGGCTGTGTGAACCAGACCCTGGAGCAGGGCTGGAACATCGCGCGCATGGCGTCGCTGATGACCCAGATCCCGCACACCTCGGCAGGCCAGACCGTCAGCCGCCTGTGCGGCTCGTCCATGAGCGCTCTGCACACTGCTGCGCAAGCGATCATGACCGGCAACGGTGACGTGTTCGTCGTTGGTGGCGTCGAGCATATGGGCCACGTGAGCATGATGCACGGTGTCGATCCGAACCCGCACATGTCGCTGTACGCGGCAAAAGCCTCGGGCATGATGGGCCTGACCGCGGAAATGCTGGGCAAAATGCACGGCATTACCCGCGAGCAGCAAGATGCTTTCGGCGTGCGCTCCCACCAACTCGCCCACAAGGCGACCGTGGAAGGCAAGTTCAAAGACGAAATCATCCCGATGCAGGGCTACGACGAGAACGGTTTCCTGAAAACCTTCGACTACGACGAAACCATTCGTCCGGAAACCACCCTGGAAAGCCTGGCGGCTCTCAAGCCGGCGTTCAATCCGAAGGGCGGCACCGTGACAGCGGGTACTTCGTCGCAGATCACCGATGGTGCTTCGTGCATGATCGTGATGTCGGCGCAGCGCGCACAGGACCTGGGCATCCAGCCTATGGCGGTGATTCGCTCGATGGCAGTGGCAGGTGTGGACCCGGCAATCATGGGCTATGGTCCAGTACCGGCCACACAAAAAGCACTGAAGCGCGCGGGTCTGGGTATCTCCGACATCGACTTCTTCGAGCTCAACGAAGCTTTCGCCGCACAGGCCCTGCCAGTGCTGAAAGATCTGAAAGTGCTCGACAAGATGAACGAGAAGGTTAACCTGCACGGCGGCGCGATCGCCCTGGGCCACCCGTTCGGTTGCTCCGGTGCGCGTATCTCCGGCACTTTGCTCAATGTGATGAAGCAGAATGGCGGTACCTTCGGGGTAGCCACCATGTGCATTGGTCTCGGCCAAGGCATCTCCACCGTCTTCGAACGCGTTTAAGCGTTTCGTTGATGGAAGCCGGGGCCAAGTGCCCCGGTTTTTTGTTTTTCCGGATTTATTTTGTTTTTATTTTGAAAAAATTTGAGTGAGGGCCAAAGCATGCCGATACAACCAGGGCTCTACCAACATTACAAAGGTCCGATGTACCGTGTATTCAGTGTTGCACGGCATTCGGAATCCGAAGAAGAAGTGGTCTTCTATCAAGCCCTGTATGGCGATTGCGGCTTTTGGGTGCGTCCCTTGAGCATGTTCCTGGAGTCGGTCGAGGTTGACGGCGAACAGGTGCCACGCTTTGCTTTGGTGCAAGCCGAAGACTGCCCTTTTACCAAGCCATAAGCTGAGTGCGCGCAATACCCTGCGCTTGACCTCACCTTGTAGCCACTATATATAGCGGTGCCGCGTCAGGCGCCAATCGCCTTTCACTTCTCGAATTCAGGAATTTTCTGATCCATGGGCAAATCGCTGGTCATTGTGGAATCCCCGGCTAAGGCCAAGACCATCAACAAGTATTTGGGCAACGAATACGTGGTGAAGTCGAGTATCGGCCATATCCGAGACCTGCCCACCAGCGGTTCGGCTAGCGCCAGCAAAGAGCCAGCCGCCAAGCGCGGCAAGGCTGCTGCGGGTGAAGCGCCGGCACTGTCGCCTAAAGAAAAAGCGCGCAAGCAGCTGGTCGCGCGCATGGGGGTCGATCCGGATCATGGCTGGAAAGCCAAGTACGAGATCCTCCCGGGCAAGGAAAAAGTCATCGAAGAGCTGCGCCGGCTCGCCAAAGATGCTGACACCATCTATCTCGCAACCGACTTGGACCGCGAGGGGGAAGCCATTGCCTGGCACCTGCGCGAAGCCATCGGTGGTGACGACAGCCGCTACAAGCGCGTGGTGTTCAACGAAATCACCAAGAAGGCAATCCAGGAAGCCTTCTCCCAGCCGGGCGAGCTGGATATCGACCGCGTCAACGCCCAGCAGGCCCGTCGCTTCCTCGACCGCGTCGTGGGCTACATGGTTTCGCCGCTGCTGTGGGCCAAGATCGCGCGCGGTCTGTCCGCCGGTCGCGTGCAATCGGTTGCCGTGAAGCTGGTGGTTGAGCGCGAACGTGAAATCCGTGCGTTCATCCCGGAAGAGTACTGGGAAGTGCACGCCGACCTCGGCACCGCAAAAGGCGCGACCGTGCGTTTCGACGTGGCCCGCGAGAAAGGCGAAGCCTTCAAGCCGCTCAACGAAGCCCAGGCCATGGCTGCGCTGGAGAAGCTCAAGGCTTCCAGCTACAGCATCGTCAAGCGCGAAGACAAACCGACCAGCAGCAAGCCGTCGGCGCCGTTCATCACCTCCACCCTGCAGCAGGCCGCGAGCAACCGCCTGGGCTTCGGGGTGAAGAAAACCATGATGATGGCCCAGCGTCTGTACGAAGCCGGCTACATCACCTACATGCGTACCGACTCGACCAACCTTTCGGTTGATGCCGTGGCGATGGCGCGTACTTATATTGAAGGCGAGTTCGGCAAGAAGTACCTGCCGGAAACCCCGAATGTCTACAGCAGCAAGGAAGGCGCACAAGAGGCTCACGAAGCGATTCGTCCCTCCGACGCCAATACCGAGCCAAGCAAGCTGTCGGGCATGGAGCGTGACGCTGAACGCCTCTACGAGCTGATCTGGCGCCAGTTCCTGGCTTGCCAGATGCTGCCGGCGCAATACCTGTCGACGACCGTGACTGTGGGCGCTGGCGACTTCGAGCTGCGTGCCAAGGGCCGCATCCTGAAGTTCGACGGTTACACCCGCGTCATGCCGCAAATCGCCAAGCCAGGCGACGACGATGTGCTGCCGGACATGGCCCAGGGCGACGCGATGAAGCTGATCAAGCTTGATCCGACCCAGCACTTCACCAAGCCGCCGGCGCGTTACTCGGAAGCCAGCCTGGTCAAGGAAATGGAAAAGCGCGGCATCGGTCGTCCTTCGACCTACGCAGCGATCATTTCGACCATTCAGGACCGTGGTTACGTGGCGTTGCACAACCGTCGCTTCTACTCGGAAAAGATGGGCGACATCGTCACCGAGCGCCTGGCCGAGAGCTTCTCGAACCTGATGGACTACGGTTTCACCGCCGGCATGGAAGAGCATCTCGATGACGTGGCCCAGGGCGAACGCGACTGGAAAAACGTGCTTGACGAGTTCTACGGCGACTTCAAGAAGAAGCTCGAAGTAGCCGAAAACCCGGAAAACGGCATGCGTGCCAACCAGCCGGTGATGACTGACATTCCGTGCACGACCTGCGGTCGTCCGATGCAGATTCGTACTGCGTCGACCGGTGTGTTCCTCGGTTGCTCGGGCTACAGCCTGCCGCCGAAAGAACGCTGCAAGGCCACCGTCAACCTGGTGCCGGGCGACGAAATCGCCGCGGACGACGAAGGTGAGTCGGAGTCGCTGGTATTGCGTGGCAAGCATCGCTGCCCGATCTGCAGCACGGCGATGGATGCCTACCTGCTGGACGAGAAGCGCAAGCTGCACATCTGCGGTAACAACCCGGATTGCGACGGCTACGAAATCGAAGAGGGCACCTATCGCATCAAGGGCTATGAAGGTCCGAGCCTGGAATGCGACAAGTGCGGCAGCGAGATGCAGCTCAAGACCGGCCGTTTCGGCAAGTTCTTCGGTTGCACCAACGCGACCTGCAAGAATACCCGCAAACTGCTGAAGAGCGGTGATGCGGCGCCGCCGAAGATGGACCCGGTGAAGATGCCTGAGCTGAAATGCGAAAAGGTCAACGACACCTATATCCTGCGCGACGGTGCATCCGGCCTGTTCCTGGCGGCCAGCCAGTTCCCGAAAAACCGTGAGACGCGTGCTCCGCTGGTTATCGAGATCGTGCCGCACAAGGATGAGATCGATCCGAAGTACCACTTCCTCTGCGAAGCGCCGAAGAAAGATCCCGATGGCCTCCCGGCTGTGATTCGTTACAGCCGCAAG
This sequence comes from Pseudomonas sp. GM33, assembly GCF_000282295.1. NCBI lineage: Bacteria > Pseudomonadati > Pseudomonadota > Gammaproteobacteria > Pseudomonadales > Pseudomonadaceae > Pseudomonas > Pseudomonas sp. GM33. The sequence goes on along the minus strand of NZ_AKJO01000077.1, from coordinate 14,190 downwards.
ACCAAGGAACAGTACGTGCAGACCGAAGTTGACGGTAAGCCGACTGGCTGGAAAGCGTTCTACGACGGCGGCAAGTGGACGGTTGAAGACAAGCGCCCGGCTGCGAAGGCTTGAAACTGTAGGAGCGAGCTTGCTCGCGATGGTCGTCAACGATGACGCGGGCCTTCAGGATGCCCGCGTTGCTCTCAAGTCCATCGCGAGCAGGCTCGCTCCTACAAAAGGCCGCATGGGAACTGCGAAGGCGTAGAATCGCAAGACCCCTGTAGGAGCGAGCCTGCTCGCGATGGTCGTCAACGATAACGCGGGCTTTCAGGATGCCCGCGTTGCTCTCGAGTCCATCGCGAGCAGGCTCGCTCCTGCAGGACCTGCGTGAAGCAATTATTTCGTTGTGGAGGCTGCCGTCATGGCCCACGAACTTTATACCCGCACCAATCAGAAGATTTACTTCGCCGGCTTGTCGCTGGAAGCACTGGCGCGCACTGAAGAGGGGCGGGCGATGAATTCCCTGGCGCTGATCCAGGCCGGACGTGAATCTGCGCTGTTTCACCTGTACGGCGCGCTGTTGGGCCTGTGTCATGAAATCGCCGGCTTCTATCGCCTGCCTCAGGCCAATGCACCTCGTGCGGAGCTGCTGCTGACTCGCGAAGTGCTGGAATCCATCGCCATTCCGGAAATGGCCGAGCTGGTCGAACTGGCCAATAACCCGGAGACCTGGCTGGCCAAGTTGTTGGCTGCCCATGCTGCGTTGTTTCAGCCGCCGCGCGCGCCCCACAAGCCAAAAGGGGACGTGACCCAGCCACTGATTCAGGCGGTCAATCTGGATGAAGTGGATGAGCCAGAGGAGCTGAGTCGGGAAGAGCTGGAGAGCTGGCGCCAGAATCTGAAAGGATTGGCGATCCGCTTTCGCGAAGGCTTGAACGAGTGCTGACAGAAACAGTTTTGGGATGGCATCTGGTCAAGATCCCGAGCGAAGCCTGGCCGATGCCTATATAATCCCCGCCTTTCGTGGAGAACAGTCCTTTATGCCAACGTCCTTTCTAGAAATTGTCGAGTTACCAGACGGCCGTATCGAGCTGCGCAGGGCCGAGGACGAGGGTTCTCTGGTTACTTTGGATTTCTCCGAGGACGCCAAAGCGTTCCTGCAAGGGCAGCACGTGGAAGTCGCCAAGGCGATGTTGAGCGTGGGAGTCCAGATGGCAGGTCGCCTGGTTGAAGGCGAACTCGACAAGGACGAGGGGCCTCGGGTTCTTCATTGATCCCCGTCCGTCGGTTTTCCTGATGTTGCTACACATCGGCTTCTCTCTCCCTGGAGAAGCCTCGCGCGGTTAAGCTCGCGCCCCGGCTGTCAGTTATCCCAAACGAATATTCAGGCTCTGAGCGTCCCCGGTCCGGGCGGCGCTGATCAGCTGTTGCCGGGATTGGCTGCTCAGCGGGTTGAGCCAGCTGACAACCGTATGGCTGCGCCCAAGACGCAGGGCTTCGCAGGTCAGTTGCTGAGCGCTTTGGGTGCCTCGGGGGTGCAGCAACAGAATGCGCTCGCGGTTGAGGCCGGCATCTCGCAGCCAGGCTTGGGTCAGGCTGGCGGGCGGCGCGATCAGTGTCAGCCAGCGTGCGTCCTGCTCCTGGCTCAATTCCCTGAGGATCGGTGCCAGAAGGCTCAGGCAGTTCCCGGCTGCACCACGCAGTGACAGCTCGCTGAAAACGTCAGGTTCGGCGCTCCAGGGGGACTCGACTACGTCTTTCAGGATCGGCGTCAATGGCTGTGCCATGAACGCTTCGAACAACGGCAGTTGGGTTTGCTGTGGTGATGGCTGTGGGAACTGCATGGTGCCTCCTTTAGCGGCGAATCACGCCGACACTCAAGCCTTCGATCACCAGTTCCTGATCTTGAAGGTTCACTTCGATGGGAGCGAACTCGGGGTTCTCGGCGATCAGCCAGACTTTGCTGCCGTCACGCTTGAAGCGCTTGACGGTCACTTCGTCGCCGATTCGTGCAACCACGATCTGGCCGTTCCGGGCTTCGCGGGTAGTGTGTACAGCCAGCAGGTCGCCGTCGAAAATGCCGACATCCTTCATGCTCATCCCGTGGACGCGCAGCAGGTAGTCGGCGCGCGGATGGAAGAAGGCAGGATTGATGTTGCAGGACTCTTCGATGTGTTGCTGCGCTAGAATCGGGGCGCCGGCTGCGACCCGGCCAATGATTGGCAGGGTGGAATCGTCGGCCTTGGCTTCGAAGCCGGGGATGCGAATGCCACGGGAGGCGCCAGGCGTCATCTCGATGGCACCTTTGCGGGCCAGCGCCTTGAGGTGCTCTTCCGCCGCATTGGGTGACTTGAAACCCAGCTCCTGAGCGATTTCCGCACGGGTGGGGGGGTATCCGTTGTCTTCCAGGCAGCGTTTGATGAAAGCCAGAATCTCTGCTTGTCGTGGCGTCAGCTTTAGCATATTGATCGCTCTGTTTTTTTATACAGTGACTGGGATTATATACAGTAAGCCGGCCTTGGCAATGCTCCATTTTTCAGTCGCCGCCAGACGGTCAATCAGTCAGTGGATTCAAGCTTCGCCGTTGTGTGGTTAAATATCTGACCGACCATTCCCGAAACGAACTGCCAGACTTGACAAGGCACAGGCTGAAACGTATGTTTCAAACAAGTGTTTGTCAGGCGGAGTAGCCATGGCCCAGTCGGAAACCGTTGAACGCATTCTTGATGCAGCCGAGCAGTTGTTCGCGGAAAAAGGTTTCGCCGAAACCTCGTTGCGCCTGATCACCAGCAAGGCCGGTGTCAACCTGGCGGCGGTGAACTATCACTTCGGTTCAAAGAAGGCGTTGATCCAGGCGGTTTTCTCGCGGTTCCTCGGGCCGTTCTGCATCAGCCTCGATAAAGAGCTGGAGCGGCGTCAGGCCAAGCCTGAAATCAAGCCGACCCTCGAAGAGTTGCTGGAAATCCTCGTCGAGCAGGCCCTGGTGGTGCAACCGCGCAGCGGCAATGACCTGTCTATCTTCATGCGTTTGCTGGGGCTGGCGTTCAGTCAGAGCCAGGGGCACTTGCGTCGTTATCTGGAGGACATGTACGGCAAGGTGTTCCGCCGCTACATGATGCTGGTCAACGAAGCGGCGCCGCGTATTCCGCCCATCGAACTGTTCTGGCGGGTGCACTTCATGCTGGGTGCGGCGGCGTTCAGCATGTCCGGTATCAAGGCCTTGCGCGCGATTGCCGAAACCGACTTCGGCGTGAACACCTCGATCGAGCAGGTCATGCGCCTGATGGTGCCGTTCCTGGCCGCCGGCATGCGTGCCGAATCCGGTGTGACCGATACCGCCATGGCCACTGCCCAGTTGCGTCCGCGCAGCAAATCGACACCGGTTGCCGCCAAGGTTTAACCGCGCACGGGTGGGCGCGGCAGCTGACATCCGCTAAGCTAGCCGCCCATGCCGACTCTCGTTCTGAACCCGTTTCCCATCGAACTCGCCAATCTGCCAGGCCTTGCCCCTGGCGGCGAATGCGTGTGGGCCGGGTTTTCTGTTATCAAGGAATTTTTATGACTGCTGGCTTGCAAGGCTCGTTGATGGTGGACGTCGCCGGTACCTGGCTGACGGCTGAAGATCGCCAATTGTTGCGCCAGCCCGAAGTGGGTGGCCTGATCATCTTTGCCCGTAACATCGAGCATCCGCGTCAGGTGCGCGAGCTGAGTGCAGCGATTCGCGCCATTCGCCCCGATCTGCTGTTGGCGGTGGATCAAGAGGGCGGCCGCGTGCAGCGCCTGCGCCAGGGTTTCGTGCGCCTGCCCGCCATGCGCGCCATTGCCGACAATCCGAACGCCGAATACCTGGCCGAGCAGTGCGGCTGGATCATGGCGACTGAAGTGCTGGCCGTTGGCCTGGACCTGAGTTTCGCCCCGGTGCTCGACCTCGATTACCAGCGCAGCGCCGTTGTCGGCACCCGTTCGTTCGAAGGTGATCCCGAGCGCGCTGCATTGCTCGCGGGTGCATTCATCCGCGGGATGAACAGCGCCGGGATGGCCGCTACCGGCAAGCATTTCCCTGGCCATGGCTGGGCCGAAGCCGATTCCCACGTCGCGATCCCGAATGATGAGCGCAGTCTCGACGAGATCCGCGCCAACGACCTGGTGCCGTTTGCCAGGCTGAGCAAGCAACTGGCCGCGGTCATGCCGGCCCACGTTATTTATCCACAGGTCGATTCCCAACCCGCAGGCTTCTCCCGCCGCTGGTTGCAGGACATCCTGCGCGGCGAATTGCAGTTCGATGGCGTGATCTTCAGTGACGACCTGTCCATGGCAGGTGCTCACGTGGTCGGCGATGCCGCCAGCCGTATCGAAGCGGCTCTGACGGCCGGTTGCGACATGGGGCTGGTGTGCAACGATCGTGCAGCCGCCGAGCTCGCTTTGAGTGCTGCCCAGCGTCTGAAGGTCAAGCCTTCCGAGCGCATTGCGCGGATGCGCGGCCAGTCGTTCGCCAGCACCGAATACCGTCAAGACCCGCGCTGGCTGGCCGCTGTCGGCGCGCTCAAAGAAGCTCAATTGATTGATTAAGGACTGTTCGTTATGACGGTTTACGCGATTATCGGTGGCACCGGCCTGACTCAACTCGAAGGCCTGAGCATTCGCCAGTCACTGGCAGTGGACACGCCTTATGGCGCACCTTCGGCCGACGTTCAGATCGGCGAGTATGCTGGCAAGGAAGTGCTGTTCCTCGCGCGTCACGGCCATCCCCATCGTTTCCCGCCGCATCAGGTCAACTATCGCGCCAATCTCTGGGCGTTGAAACAGGCCGGTGCCGAAGCCATTCTGGCGGTCAACGCCGTGGGCGGCATCCATGCTGCCATGGGCACCGGGCACTTTTGCGTGCCGCATCAGTTGATCGACTACACCAGCGGTCGCGAGCACACCTACTTTGCCGATGATCTGGAGCATGTCACCCATATCGACTTCAGCTACCCCTATAGCGAGCCGTTGCGCCAGCAATTGATCGCGGCGCTGGCGGCGGAGGGTGTGGGCTACAGCAGTCATGGCGTTTATGCCTGCACTCAGGGGCCGCGCCTGGAGACGGTGGCTGAAATCGCCCGGCTGGAGCGCGATGGCTGCGACATCGTCGGCATGACCGGTATGCCGGAAGCGGCCCTGGCCCGCGAGCTGGAACTGGATTACGCCTGTCTGGCACTGGTGGTGAACCCGGCGGCGGGTAAGTCGACGGCGGTGATTACCATGGCCGAGATCGAGCAGGCGTTGCATGACGGCATGGGCAAGGTGAAATCGACGCTGGCGCGGGTGCTCAAGGGCTGAGCTCCGCTTGATATCGAGTTGACTTCATCGCGAGCAAGCTCGCTCCCACAGTGACCGCGTCGAACGCAAATTCTACGAACGCCACCGAACCTGTGGGAGCGAGCTTGCTCGCGATAGCGGACGAATAAGCGCCGCACATCTCAGCGCTTTCCGAGATTTTCCGGCAACGGCGCAAACAGCGCCTCGATATCGTCGTTCTGCAGTTTCCAGTCCCCGGCCTTGCGCCCATCCAGCACGCCGGCCGCGAGGTCGGATTTTTCCTTCTGCAGGTGCTGGATCTTTTCTTCCACCGTGCCGCGCGCAATCAGTTTGTAAACGAACACGGGCTTCTCCTGACCAATGCGATACGCCCGGTCGGTCGCCTGGTTTTCCGTCGCCGGGTTCCACCACGGGTCGTAGTGAATCACCGTGTCCGCTTCGGTCAGGTTCAGGCCAACGCCGCCAGCCTTCAGGCTGATCAGAAATATCTGACGCTTGCCGCTCTGGAATTCCTTCACCGGTGTGCGGCGGTCGCGGGTCTGGCCGGTCAGCAGGGCGTAGGCGATTCCACGCTTGTTCAGCTCATCTTCAATCAGCGACAACATTGAAGTGAACTGCGAGAACAGCAGGATCCGCCGACCCTCCTCGAACAATTCCTCGAGCATTTCCATCAGGCTGTCGAGTTTGCCCGAGGTGCTGCCACGGCTTGGCAGGGTCGCCTCGTTGACCAGGCGCAAATCGCAGCACACCTGGCGCAGTTTCAGCAGCGCTTCAAGAATGATGATCTGGCTGCGGGCCACGCCTTTGCGGGTGATCTCGTCGCGGACTTTCTTGTCCATGGCCAGGCGCATGGTTTCGTAAACGTCACGCTGGGCCTCGTTGAGTTCGACCCAATGGATGATCTCGGTTTTCGGCGGCAACTCGGTGGCCACCTGTTCCTTGGTGCGGCGCAGCAGGAAGGGCTTGATCCGGCCGTTGAGGTGCTGAAGCCTGACCTCGCTGGTGCGTTTTTCGATCGGCACGCGGTAATCGCGGTTGAAGCTTTTGACGTCGCCGAGCCAGCCGGGCAAGAGGAAGTGAAACAGTGACCAGAGTTCGCCGAGGTGGTTTTCCAGCGGTGTGCCGCTCAGGCACAGGCGCTGCCGGGCATTGAGCTCGCGGGCAGCCTGGGCGGCCTTGCTGGTCGGATTCTTGATGTACTGCGCCTCATCCAGCACCAGTATGTGCAAGGGCTGCGCCGCCAGGCGCTCGACATCCTTGGGCAGCAGCGCATAGGTGGTCAGGATCAGGTCGTAGTCAGCCAGCTTGTCGAAGTGTTTTTTGCGGCTGGCGCCGTACAGCGCCAGTACCTTGAGCTGCGGCGTAAAGTGCGCTGCTTCGTCGAGCCAGTTGGGAATCAGGCTGGTCGGCATCACCACCATGCACGGCCGATCGAGACGGCCGGCGTTTTTCTCGCTCAGCACGTGCGCCAGTGTCTGCAGGGTTTTGCCCAGGCCCATGTCGTCCGCGAGAATGCCACCCACTTCCAGCTGCCGCAGTGATTGCATCCAGCTCAAGCCCTCAAGCTGATACGGGCGCAGCGTCGCATTCAAACCTTCCGGGGCGACGGCCGTGTGGTCCTTGATGTCACGCAGGCGCTGGGCAAAGGTGCGGATCTGTTCGCCACCCTCCCAGAGCAGTGGCATGTCTTCCAGCGGGTTCAGGCGCGTGGCATCGGCCTTGCTCAGGCGCAGCGTGGTGTCGCCGGGTTCCTGCAGGTAGAACTCGCCGAGGGTGGCCAGCACCGGTTTCAGGCGGCCGAAGGGCAGGGCGACTTGCAGTGGGCCGTGCTCGGAGTTCGGGCGATGGGGGATGTTGACCAGGATCAACTCGTCGTCGCGGCGTCGGGCAAGGCGCTCCGGGTTGAGGATTTCGGTGTGGGAGCGCATCAGGTTGAGCAGGATCGGCAACAGGCTCAGGCGCTCGCCGTTGACGATGATCCCCAGTTCGAGGTCGAACCAGTCTCGCTCCGGAGCCTGTTCGACCGTGGCGTACCAGTCGTCTACCGCTGTCAGGTCGAACCCGAAGTCCTCGTCGATCTGCAATTCCCAGCCTTGGGTGCGCAACTTCGGCAGTTCATTGAGGGTAAAGGTCAGCCAGGCGCTGTCATTGACCATTTCGAACAGCTCGCCAGCGCTTTCCGGCAAGGCCTTGCTTTGCCGGGTGGCGACTTTGAAGCCGAGGATTCGCAGCTGTTCCCGGTAGGACTGTTCCACGTCCGGGTGGCGTTTTATCCGCAGCGTCTGGGTTTCCTGGCGAATCAGGATGTCGGTGTTTTTCTGTCCGGAGACGTACTCGTCCAGATAGCTGAAAGACAGCGCCGCACGATGCTGGATGTAACGCTGCATTCGGCCGTTGCGCGGTTCGAAGGCGCTGAACTCGATGCTGGCCAGCCACAGACGCGGTACCGGTTGCACATTGTCCACCAGCACTTGCGGCGGGGCTTTCGGGCTGCGGTTTTCCAGGACGGCCTGGAGTTTTTCCAAGAGTTCGGCGTCTTTGGCGGCAGCGGGGTAGTCGAGGGTTTCCTGCACTTGCAGGAGCACCGCTGCGCAATGTTTGCAGTTGCTGTGGACCGGGCAGGAGCAGATGGCGTCGACCATCAGCAGCGTGCCTTTGGCTGACTCGCGCAGGCGAATGGTCTGACGGTAAACGTTACCGCCCGAGCCTTCGCACGCGGCGACGATGGTTGCGTCGCCGGCCTCGACAATCCTGACTCGATTCTCCAGCGCGTAACGGCGACCACGCTCCAGGCTCTGTTCCTTGAATCGACTGACCCAGGATGGTGCCAGGGGTTTGCTCAGGGTCGCGGACATAGGGAATCAGTCCGGAATTTCTTCGGGAGCTGCTCGGGGTGCGGGGGCGGTCAGCGAAGTGATTTTGATCAGCAGGCCGAGGTGGCCGTTGTCGAGGAAGTTCAACTGGCCGTTCTTGGTGTGGCTTTCCTGTTTCAAGCGCTCGCTGGCTGTCACCATGCCATTGGCATCGATCTGATTGACCCAGAAGTCGGCGTCGACGTCGGTAAAGCGTCCCAGTTTCATGCTTAGCGTGCCCTCGATCGGGAACTGACCATATTGTTCCTTACCGTCGCTGATCGCCACTTTGCTGGCGTTTTCGCCGAGCGTCTGTTGCCAGGCCTTGTGCAGCAACACCGTGTAGTCGGCGCTGCTGGTGAGCTTTTCCACCTCGCCATTGAGGCTTGGCGTACGCAGGCTGTCGGGGCTGACGGGTTGGGCGCCAGCGGCCCAGTCTTCCGGTGCGGCACGGCTGACAATCGCCGGAACGGCGTTTTGCCGGACCAGAATCATTTCGACCTGATACAGGTCATCGGCAAAGGCCGTGGGGGCGACCAGCGCTGGCATCAAAAGGGTCAGCAAGGTCAGTGAGCGAAACAGGCGCATGCGGCGTCCTTCAAGCAGTTTTCGGAACGAGGCGCTCGAACAGCGCCTCTACAGTATTAAAGCGCTCTTCCGGGCGCTCCATCGGAACCATGAACTTGAACATCGTGGCCCCTTCGAATTTGTAACGTTTTGGCTGGCTCTGGATCAGCTTGATCAGGGTCAATGGGTCGACCGGCGTCTGCGCAGCGAACTCGACACGACCGCCTTGCGGGCCGCCATCGACTTTCTTGATGCCCAGTTGCTCGGCCTGCAGCTTCAATGCAGTGATGCGGATCAGGTTCTTGGTCGGTTCCGGCAACAGGCCGAAACGATCGATCATCTCCACCTGCAAATCCTTGAGGCCGTCCTCATCAGTGGCCGAGGCAATGCGCTTGTAGAGAATCAGACGGGCGTGGACATCCGGCAGGTAGTCTTCCGGAATCAGCGCCGGTACCCGCAGGTTGACTTCAGGGCCACCGCCGAGCGGTTGATCGAGGTTCGGCTGCTCGCCCTTGCGGATCGACTTCACCGCGCGCTCGAGCATTTCCATGTACAGCGTAAAGCCGACTGCCTGGATCTGCCCGCTCTGACCGTCACCGAGCAGTTCGCCGGCACCACGGATTTCCAGGTCGTTGGTGGCGAGCACAAAACCCGCGCCGAGGTCCTGGGTGTTGGCGATCGCTTCCAGGCGCTTTTCCGCGTCCGGCGTGATTTGCTGGCGTGGTGGCGTCAGCAGGTAGGCATAGGCCTGGTGGTGGCTGCGTCCGACCCGGCCGCGCAGCTGGTGCAACTGGGCCAGGCCGAACTTGTCGGCACGCTCGATGATGATGGTGTTGGCGCTCGGCACGTCGATGCCGGTCTCGATGATGGTCGAGGCGATCAGCACGTTGAAGCGCTTGTGGTAGAAGTCGCTCATCACCTGTTCGAGTTCGCGTTCGCGCATCTGCCCGTGACCGATGCCGATCCGTGCTTCCGGTACCAGTTCGGCGAGGTCGGCGGCGCATTTCTCGATGGTCTTCACGTCGTTGTGCAGGTAATAGACCTGGCCGCCACGCAGCAACTCACGCAGCAAGGCCTCTTTGACCGTGCTCTTGTTCTGCTCCATGACGAAGGTGCGTACCGACAGGCGGCGGGCTGGCGGGGTGGCGATGATCGACAGGTCGCGCATGCCCGACACCGCCATGTTCAGCGTGCGCGGAATCGGCGTGGCGGTCAGGGTCAGGATGTCGACTTCGCTGCGCAGGGCCTTGAGCTGTTCTTTCTGGCGCACGCCGAAACGGTGTTCCTCGTCGATGATTACCAGGCCGAGGTTTTTGATCTTCACATCGTCCTGCAGCAGCTTGTGCGTGCCGATGACGATGTCGATCTTGCCTTCGGCCAGATCGGCGACGGCGGCATTCACTTCCTTGGCCGACTTGAAGCGGCTCATCACTTCCACGGTCACCGGCCAGTCGGCGAAGCGGTCGCGGAAGCTGTTGTAGTGCTGTTGGGCGAGCAGGGTGGTCGGTACCAGGATCGCCACCTGGCGACCACCGTGCACCGCAATGAACGCGGCGCGCATCGCCACTTCGGTCTTGCCGAAGCCGACGTCGCCGCACACCAGGCGATCCATCGGCTTGGGCGCGAGCATGTCTTCGCGCACCGCCTCGATGGTGGTTTGCTGGTCCGGGGTTTCTTCGAACGGGAAACCGGCGCTGAAGGTGGCGTAGTCGGCTTTCGGATCGGCGAAAGCGTAGCCTTCGCGGGCGGCGCGGCGTGCATAGATGTCGAGCAACTCGGCGGCCACGTCGCGCACCTGTTCGGCGGCTTTGCGCTTGGCTTTCTGCCAGGTCTCGGAACCGAGGCGGTGCAGCGGGGCCAGGGCGTCATCGCTGCCGGTGTAGCGGGCGATCAGGTGCAGGTTGGCCACCGGCACGTAAAGCTTGGCGCCTTCGGCATATTCCAGGGCAAGGAATTCGGCGGTCTGGTTGTCGATTTCCAGGGTTGCCAGGCCCAGGTAACGGCCGACACCGTGGTCGATGTGCACCACCGGCGCCCCTTCGCGCAGCTCGGTGAGGTTCTTGATGACGGCGTCGTTGTTGGCATCGGCGCGCTTTTCGCGGCGACGGCGCTGCATCACGCGCTGACCGAACAACGGGCTTTCGGCAACCAGGGCCAGGGCTGGATCGTCCAGCACCAGACCTTCATCCAGCGGCGCGATAGTGATCGCCAGGCGGTCTTTGCCGGCGACGAAATCCGGCCAGCTGTCGACGGTTTTCGGTCGCAGCTTCAGGCGTTCCAGCAGTTCCAGCAGCACTTCGCGACGGCCTGCGGATTCGGCGGTAAACAGCACGCGACCGGGAAACTCGTCGAGGAAACCGGCCAGCGCCGCCAGCGGCTGGGTGGCCTTGGCTTCGATGGCCAGGTTCGGCAGTTCCCGCGCGGGGAAGCGTTCGCGGCCGACGCCGGGCTCCACGTCCTGTTGGCTGGCGACCACCCGTGGCCAGCTTTTCAGGCGGGCAAAGCAATCCTCTACCGGCAGGAACAGTTCGTCCGGCGGCAATAAAGGACGGGACGGGTCGACGCGGCGTTCTTCATAGCGATTGCGCACGTCGTTCCAGAAGTTTTCCGCGGCTTGCTCGATGCCCGGCAGGGAAAACACTTGCGTGTCCTGGGGCAGGTAATCGAACAGCGTCGAGGTTTCTTCGAAGAACAGCGGCAGGTAGTACTCGATGCCGGCCGGGGTAATCCCGCTGCTCAGGTCCTGGAAGATCGGGCAGCGGCGGAAGTCGACGTCAAAACGCTCACGGAAGCGCGCCTTGAAACGGGTGACCGCTTCTTTCTGTAGCGGGAACTCCTTGGCCGGCAACAGCTTGACCGAGTCGACTTTGTCGATCGAACGCTGGTTCTCCGGGTCGAAGGTGCGCAGGGTTTCGATTTCGTCGTCGAACAGGTCGATGCGATACGGCAGCTTGCTGCCCATCGGGAACAGATCGATCAACGAGCCGCGAACCGTGAACTCGCCGTGTTCATACACCGTATCGACGTAGCGATAACCCGTGGCTTCAAGCCGGGTGCGCATCTGCTCGACGTCGAGTTTCTGGCCGATGTCCAGCACCAGGCTGCTGCCGAGCAGGAATTTGGTCGGTGCCAGGCGATGCAGGGCGGTGGTGATCGGCACCACCAGTACGCCATGGCTCAGTTCCGGCAACCGGTACAGGCTGGCGATGCGCTGGGAAATGATGTCCTGGTGCGGCGAGAACAGGTCGTAGGGCAGGGTTTCCCAGTCGGGAAAGTGCAGTACGGGCAAATCCGGGGCGAAGAAACCCAGCTCCTGTTCCAGCCGTTCGGCACTTTGGCTGTCGGCGGTCAGCAGCAGGGTAAAGCGCTTGGCAGCGCTGGCGGCCTCGGCGATGGCCAGGCTGAGGGCTGCACCGGGCAGGTTGCCCCAGTGCTGTTTACCTGCCGCGGCAGGGAGAAGCGGTAGACGCAGAACGGGCACGGAAGGTTGAGCTCCAAGCGTTGCGACAAAGTCGGTAATTGTAGCGGTCTAGGATGCCGCCTGTCAGTTGCTGACTGTGTCTAAAGCACGGGTTTGGCGAAATGTAGTGGTAAAGACAAAATTCGCGGGTTTTTTACCCGAAATTATTGAATATGTAGTGGCAAATACAACGAGTGTTACGGAGGGTTACGGATAAGGTAGCGCGACCTCCAAAAAGTTGACTGCGCTGAAAGCCCCGGTTTTATTGGGTTTGCGCGAGGCGCAATTTTTTTGAACGACGAATTGTTACGTAAAGCACGACGGGCGCGCATTGCTACCGCTGTCACTCGGCGGCATAATGTAGCCCCTTTTTTCTGCCCCTACATGTGGAAGGTTCCCGTGACTCAGAAGCCCGACCAGTGTCTTGGTGAATGGATCGACCGTGAAGCACTCGCAGAAGCGATGATTCCGCTTATCGGTCAGCTCTACCGCAATAACAACGTGGTGAGCTCGATCTATGGCCGCAGCCTGATCAATCGTTCAGTCATTGCGATTCTCAAAGCTCACCGCTTTGCTCGTCACCGTCAGTCCGACGAAAGCGAGCTGTCCGTCCACGAAACATTCCCGCTGATCAAGGCGATGAGCGAACTCAAGCTCGGCGCCGCTTCGGTGGACCTGGGCAAGCTGGCGGCCAAGTTCAAGGCCGAAGGCAATGGCCGTACTGCCGAGCAGTTCGTCCGTGAAGAACTGGCCGACGTGGTTGGCCAGCAAAACGCATCGGCCCGCAAAGGCACCGACGTAGTCCTCTACGGCTTCGGTCGTATCGGCCGTCTGCTGGCGCGCATCCTGATCGAGAAAACCGGTGGCGGCGACGGCCTGCGCCTGCGTGCCATCGTTGTCCGCAAGGGCGCCGAGAACGACCTGGTCAAGCGCGCCAGCCTGCTGCGTCGTGACTCGGTACATGGTCCGTTCGATGGCACCATCACCATTGATGAAGCCAACAACACCATCACCGCCAACGGCAACCTGATCCAGGTTATCTACGCCAAGAGCCCGGCCGAAGTCGACTACACCCAGTACGGCATCGAAAACGCTCTGATCGTCGACAACACCGGTGTATGGCGTGACGCCGACGGCCTGGGCCAGCACCTGGCCTGCCCGGGCGCTGCCCGCGTGATCCTCACCGCACCTGGCAAGGGCGCGCTGAAGAACATCGTGCACGGCATCAACCACGGCGACATCACCCCTGACGACAAGATCATCTCGGCGGCTTCCTGCACCACCAACGCCATCGTGCCGGTGCTCAAGGCAGTCAACGACAAGTACGGCATCGTCAACGGCCACGTCGAAACCGTTCACTCGTTCACCAACGACCAGAACCTGATCGACAACTTCCACAAGGGCAGCCGTCGTGGCCGCGCCGCGCCGCTGAACATGGTCATCACCGAGACCGGTGCCGCCACCGCAGCCGCCAAGGCGCTGCCAGTGCTCAAGGGCAAGCTGACCGGCAACGCGATTCGCGTTCCTACGCCAAACGTGTCGATGGCCATCCTGAACCTGAACCTGGAAAAGGCCACCACTCGCGAAGAGATCAACGAGTACCTGCGCCAGATGGCCATGCACTCGGACCTGCACAAGCAGATCGACTACGTGAGCTCCCAGGAAGTGGTTTCCACCGACTTCGTTGGCTCGCGCCACGCAGGCGTAGTGGACGCTGAAGCGACCATCACCCAGGATAACCGCGTTGTTCTGTACGTCTGGTACGACAACGAGTTCGGTTACAGCTGCCAGGTGGTTCGCGTGATGGAAGACATGGCCGGTGTAAACCCGCCAGCATTCCCGCGCTAAGCCTTAGCCGCACATGAAAACGCCCCGACTTTGGTCGGGGCGTTTTTGTTTGTGGGGTTGTCAGTAGGGATATGTTGCCTGTGCTGGCCTCTTCGCGGGCAAGCCCGCTCCCACAGGGATTGTGGCCGGCCGTGGGATTGGCGGTCACTGAAGATCAAAATTGTGGGAGCGGGCTTGCTCGCG